>JADCFP010000079.1 GCA_020249465.1 Roseomonas sp.
AGATTTTCCATCTGAACGTGATCTGCTCTAAAGCGCGATTCGCTTCAGCTTCTTCCAGCCTGCCGCCGGGGGTGTGGGGTCTTCCGGGAAATGCACCCGCGCCAGCACAAAGGCAGCAGAGGCTTCAATCTCCCGCCGCGCTGCCTCGGCGGCTGCCTTGCCATCGCCGGCCTTGGCTGCTGCCAAAAGCCCCTGATGGTCATCCGCATCGGGCCGCCCCGGCATAATGGGCCGCGCCATGGCAAGCACTGGACTGCGCCGCATCCAAAGGCTTTCGATCATGGCAAGCAATAGCGGCTGGCCGGCGGCAGCATAGTAGCGCTGATGCAACAGCCGATCACCGCGGCGATAGCCATCCTCATCCCCCGCCATGCGGGCGGCGCGGGCTGCTTTGGCAATTTGTTCCAAAGCCGCGATATCCGCCTTGGTCAGAAGTGGGGCGGCATCCGCTGCCGCCACTGGTTCGATCAGCGTGCGGATGCGCATGATCTCCCGATAGGCATCACGCGTGATCAGCGGCACGAAGGCACTGCCGCTTGGGGTTAGATCAAGGCAGCGCTCTGCCGCCAGGCGGCGCAAGGCCGCGCGGGCCGGCATGGGGCTGACGCCAAGGGCTTCCGCGATGCGCCGGATGGAAAGCTTCTCCCCCGGCGGAAAGCCGCCCTGGATCAGGATATCCCGAAGCGCGCCATAGGCCCGCGCCTCCAGGGAGGCGCCATCAGTGGATTCCGCTTGCAAGGCAGATTCTTCGTGATTACGCTTCAGCGTCATTTGTGATCACACTTCCGAGGCAGCCCTGTAACTGCCGCAATGAGAAAAACCAAGGAGGCAACATCATGACAGGTTATCGCCACCTCTGGCGCGCATTTCTAGCCGCTTTTGCCGCCATTCTGGGATTTTTCAGCACCGCCCCGGCTGAAGCCGGGGCCACCCTGGATGCCATCAAGCGCACCGGCCATTTGCGCTGCGGCGTTTCCGGCGCGGTGGCGCATATGTCCATGCCCGATAGCCAGGGGCGTTGGCAGGGCTTTGATGTGGAAATCTGCCGCGCGGTTGCCGCCGCCGTTTTCGGTGATGCAGACAAGGTGCGCTTGGTGCCGACCACGGCGCAGAACCGCTTCACAGCGCTGCAATCGGGCGAAGTGGATATGCTGTCCCGCACCACGGCTCTGACCCTGGTTCGCGACAGCCAGCTGGGCATCAATATACCCGTGGCACATTTTTACACGGGCCAGGGGTTTCTGGTGCATAAGCGCACCGGCGTGCAGCGCGCGCTTGATTTGAACGGCGCGACAGTTTGCGGCACTCAGGGCAGCATCATTGAACGCAATATCGAAGATTGGGCGCGCGTGAACAATATCCGCGTCACCACCATTTCCTTCGAAACCGCCCCCGCCGTGCTGGCCGCTTTCATCGCCGGGCGCTGCGATGCCATCAGCAATGACATGATCAATCTGGCCGCCAATCGCGCCGGTGCGCCGAACCCGAATGATCTGGTGCTGCTGCCCGATATGATCGTGAAGGAAATGCACGGCATTCTGGCGCGCAATGGTGATCAGGATTGGTCGTCCCTGCTCCGCTGGGTGGTCTTTGCCCTGATTCAGGCCGAGGAATTCGGCATCACCCGCGCGAATATCGAGGAAACCCGCCGCACCTCCACCGACCCAGCCATTCGCCGCTTTCTGGGCCTCACTGAAAATATCGGCTCAGCCTGGGGCTTGGGCAATGATTGGGCCTTTCAGGTAGTGCGCCAGATCGGCAATTATGGTGAGATGTTTGAACGCACCGCGGGCAAGAACGGGCTTGGGCTGGAACGCGGGCAAAACAATATCTGGTCCAAGGGCGGGCTGCTTATGTCCTGGCTCTGGCAATAACGGAGGAAACACATGACACCGCCGCTTGATGCATCCGCCGCGCCGCGCAATTCCGATCTGGAAGCGGCGCTCGCCGAAGCGCGGGAGAATTATTCCCGCGCCCGCCCCAAAAGCGCAACCGCGCATGAGAAAGCCCGCGCCGTGATGCCGGGCGGCAATACGCGCACCACGCTATTCTACACGCCCTTCCCGACCGCCATGAAAAGCGGCCAGGGCTGCTATCTGGAAGATATTGACGGCAACAAATACCTCGACCTCTGCGGCGAATATACTGCGGGGCTTTTCGGCCATTCCGATCCGCGCATTCAGGCATTGCTGCATAAGGTAATTGAAAACGGCATCAGCCTGGCGTCAGTCGGGGAGAATGAGGCAAAGCTTGCCGCCATTCTCTGCGCGCGTTTCCCGGCTTTGGAATTGGTGCGCTTCACCAATAGCGGGACCGAGGCAAATCTGATGGCGGTGGCGGCAGCGCGTGCGCATACGGGCCGCAGCAAGATCATCGCCTTCCGTGGCGGCTATCATGGCGGGGTGATGAGCTTTGTCACCGGTGGCAGCGTGGTGAATGCGCCGTTTTCGGTGACGCTTGCCGAATATAACGACCTGCCCGGCACTTTGGCGCTGATCCGCGCACATGCTGATGATCTTGCTGCCGTGCTGCTGGAACCCATGATGGGCAGCGGCGGCTGCATTCCCGCCACGCGCGACTTTCTGGCGGGGCTGCGCGACGCAACCCGCGAAGTAGGTGCGATGCTGATTTTTGATGAGGTGATGACCAGCCGTCATACGGCGGGCGGCCTACAAAAACTGCATGGCATCACGCCTGATCTTGTCTCTCTCGGCAAATATATCGCGGGCGGCATGTCCTTCGGTGCCTTTGGTGGGCGCGCGGATGTCATGGCGGTGTTTGATTCCCACAAGCCCAATGCGCTGACGCATTCCGGCACTTTCAACAATAATGTGCTGTCCATGTCTGCCGGCACCTTGGCGATGGGCGAGATTTTTGATGACAGTGCTGCGGAAGCGCTGCGCAAGCGCGGTGATGGGTTGCGCGATGCGCTGAATGGCATTTGCGTCAAGCACAAGGTCGCCATGCAATTCACCGGCATTGGCAGCATGGTGCAGCCGCATTTCCGCCTGGGCCCGATCCTTCGCCCCTATACCGCCAGCGCGCAGGAAGATGGCCTGCGGGAGCTGTTCTTCCTGGATATGATGAAGGCCGGCATCTACATCGCGCGGCGCGGCATGGTCGCGCTCAGCCTGCCGGTGGATGAGGCGGAGTTGCTCCGTTACATCGCGGCGGTGGAGGAATTCTGCGCCTCTCGTAAGCCGCTCATGGCGGGGTAAAATAGGCTTGGGGCGGGGCTGGCTTCCAGCCCGGCGCCCCTTGGGCCGCGTCAGCGCCGATCCTTGCGGGCGACAAAGCCGCTGCCCTCGCCCTTCCGCCAATTCGCAAATTTGGGCATTTCCAGCGCCACGCCGCGATGATCACAGGGGATGACGTTGGTGACCGGAATGTCACGTACCATGCTCATGAAAACGCCCCTCGGGCGGGAATAGCCGGCCAGTTCAATGTCCAGCGCGCCCCTTTCCGTAATCCGGCGAATCCTACCCCATTCCCCTGCATTGGCGGTTGGCATTGGGCCTGCCTCGGCGCGGGTAAGGCGCACAAGGTCCCCAACCTCCAGGATAGGAACTGGACGCCCATCGGGCCTAAATTCTAATTTCATGAGATCATCTACCCCACAACCCTTGAGCTATTAAAGCTTCCCCGTAAGCCTGCGTTACAAGATTTCACCCGAAAAATCGAGCTTTCTGGCTGATTCTTGCCCGCGATCTTCATAAATTTATTGACAGAAGCCCAGGGTTTCTGCCATCTAGGCGGAGGTGTAGTCGTCATGATTGATCAACTCTCCCTCTCCACAACCCAGCCGAGAGAAGGTTTGCGCCCTTCTTCTGGTTCCGCCGGACCTGCGCGCCCGGCCGGTGCGGTGCCACCTGAAGCGTCTTCGGACGTCGGGCCGGCCAACCCGCGGATGCGCATTGATCGTGACCTTGGTATGGTGGTGATTGAATTTCGCGATACCGCCGGGCGGGTAAGCGTCAGCCTGCCTACCCCACGCGAGATTGAGGCGTACCGCGCCTCGGTCAAGTTTGGTGCTGAAATGCCGGCAGACGTCAAGGGCATGAATATCACACCGGGTGGGCCCAGCGCCGCCCGTCCAGGCATCCCGCTGCCGCCCGAACCTGAGCGCTCACCGAGCGCTGATCCAGGAAATGAACCTGCCCCATCCGCTGGATTGTTTAAAATAGCCTGATAACAGGCCGCGGCATTATCGACTTGCACTCATTCAGTGTTTCATTGCTGGCGCTGTTATGCGCCCCGCGTTAGCCTTCCCGTTCAAGGGCGGATGAACCGCCCGTAGCAGAACGGAGGAATAGCCATGGCGATATCTCGTCGGGCCCTGATCGGCGCCGGTGCCGCAAGCCTGCTGGCCGCGCCAGCGCTGCATGCGCAAGAAGCCTTCCCAAGCCGCCCCATTCGCATTGTGGTGCCTTACCCGCCGGGTGCGATCAACGACATGCTGGCGCGTTGGGTTGCCGACAAGATGCCAGAGGTCTTCGGCCAGCCAGGTGTGGTGGAAAATCGCCCCGGCGCTGCGGGGAATATCGGCACGACCAATGTCGCGCGCTCAACGCCTGATGGCTACACGATTGGCATTGGCAATACGCCGATTCTATCGGTCAATCCCTTTGTCTATCCGAATATGGGCTATGACCCGCGCACGGAAATCAGCCTGATTGGCATTGCCGCACGGCTGATGAATGTGTTGGTGGTGAACCCGAATAGCGGCCTGACCAGCCTGCAACAGATCCTGGAACGCGCCCGCGCTCAGCCGGGGCGTATGACTTTCGCAAGCTCCGGCAGTGGCAGCAGCCCGCATCTGGCGGGCGAATTGCTGAAGCACATGACCGGCGTTGACATTACCCATGTGCCGTTTCGTGGTGGTGCGGCTTCCGGCACCGAAATCATCGCCGGGCGCATTGATATGTTGATTGATAATGTGCCGAATTCCATCGGCCATATTCGCGGCGGGCAGATGCGCGCCCTTGCCGTGACCGGCAGCGCACGCGACCCCGCTTTGCCCGATGTGCCCACCTTTGCGGAAGCCGGCGTGCCGCGGTTTGAGATGTATCTTTGGTTCGGTTTCATCGCGCCGCCCAATCTGCCGTCGGCGGTGATGGAAAAGCTCTCATCCGGCATTCGCCGCATCGTGACCGAAACCGATGTGGCCGAGCGTATTCGCCGCCAGGGGGCCGAGGTGTGGCACAAGGACCCCGCCGGCATGCGCGCATCGATGGAAGCCGATATGGCGAAATGGGGCCCCGTTGTGCGCGCCGTGGGGCTGAAGCCTGAATAGGGTTGAACGGGACTTGCAATCGGCGCGCGGTATCGGAAGATGGGTCATCGTCCTTTGCCGGGCGTTCAACATGATGGGGTGGAAATGTTCTCTCATATCTTCGTCGGCGCAGATGATGTCGCCGTTTCCAAGAAATTCTATGATGCGGCACTCGGCGTTCTTGGTGTCGCGGAAGGGAAGATGGACCCGAAAGGGCGCTGCTTTTACCGCACGCCAACCGGCACGCTTGGCATCAGCAAGCCGATTGATGGCAAGGCTGCCTGCGGTGCCAATGGCGGCACGATTGGCTTCGCTTGCGACAGCCCAGAAAAGGTGAAGGCCTTCCATGATGCGGCGGTCGCCAATGGCGGCACCAGCATTGAAGACCCGCCCGGCTGGCGTGAAGGCGGCGCGGTGCGGCTTTATCTGGCCTATGTCCGCGACCCTTACGGCAATAAGCTTTGCGCGCTGCATCGCGGCGGGTGAGGCTTCAGGCGCGTCAGAACAGGCGCGCCACTTCTCGCGGCTGTTTCAATCCGCCTTGATATTGGCAATGCGCGCCACTTCCGCCCAGGCCGGCACTTCGTGGCGAATGCGCGCGGCGAAATCAGCGGGGCCCAACCATTCGGGCCGTGTCGCTTGCGTGGCCAGTTTTTCGCGAAATTCCGCTGTGCTCGTTACAGCCTGAAGATCACGCGCCATACGCGCCACCAGCGCGGCAGGGGTCGCGGCGGGGGCCAATACGCCATACCAGGTGCCTGAATCCGGCACATCAAACCCAAGCTCTGCCAGGGTTGGTGTATCGGGAATTTCCGGCACGCGTTCCCGCCCAAAAGCGACAAGGGGCCTGATCTGGCCATTCCGATAAGGCCCTATGCCACCAACAATCGTTTGCATGAAAAGTGGCACGCGCCCCGCCAGCACATCCTGTAATGCGGGCGCCGTGCCGCGATAGGGCACATGGGTGATATCAATCCCGAGCGCGCGCTTCAGTGTTTCGCCCCCGAAATGGCCATTGCCGCCATTACCCGTAGTGGCATAGCCCATTTCGCCGGGCTTCGCCCGCGCTGCCGCGACCAAATCAGCCAGGGTCCGATACGGCTCATTCGGTCCAACCCAGAGCACATTGGGTGAAAACGCGATCATTCCAATCGGCGCGAAATCACGCAGCATGTCATAGGGCAGGCGATAAAGCCCTGTATTCATCACAATGTTATTGCCGCTGAACAGCAAGGTCATGCCATCGGGCGGCGCCTTGGCCACGAAATCCGTGCCGATCGTGCCATTGGCGCCGCCGCGATTATCAATGATGACCTGCTGCTTCCAGGTTGCGGAAAGCCCAGGTGCGATCAGGCGCGCGACGAAATCTGTCGGTCCGCCGGGCGGGAAACCAACCACAATCCGCACGGGGCGTTCCGGCCAAACCGGCGCGGCGGTTTGCGCAAACGCCGCATGGAACGAGAAGGCTAAAGCCGCGAAAGCGCCGCATAATCCAAGGCGGAGCGTTTTGAAATTTGGGATTGTCATGGCGCTTTCCCCCTTGGCGAAACTGATCGCCAAGGAAGCCTAACCCCAAGCGCGCGCTTTTGGGAAATGGGCGCCAAACACTGACCAGATAAGGGAATGGTAGCGGCGAGCGGACTTGAACCGCTGACCCCGGCATTATGAGTGCCGTGCTCTAACCAGCTGAGCTACGCCGCCAATTCGGAGCATTTTCAAGCCAAGTGGCAACTTGGCAACTCGGAAAATGCGACCAAAAACAGTCCGGAGATTGTCTGCCGAACGGCAGATAAGCTCTGGGAACGGGGAGTTAGGCCGCTGCCCGGTCAGTGTCAACCGAAAGCCGCGCGCGGAGGAACCCACCGCCCAATACGCGATCCCCGTCATACATCACGCAGGCCTGGCCGGGCGCGATCACGCCGGGCTCATCCAAGACCACGCGCAAAATCCCTGCGCCTCCGTCCCAGGTTACCTCAGCCGCACGCGGCACTTCGCGGGCGCGGAGCTTCACGGCGCAGCGCAGCGGCGCGGCAGGCGGGGGGATGAGCCAATTCACCTCCGCTACCTCGGCATCCCGCCGTTCGAGGCCAGTGCGCGGGGCCAGCACAATACGGCGCTTCGGCGCATCCACCGCCGCGACGTAAAGCTTCTGTTCCCCATCCCAGGAAGCCTGACCAAGGCCGCGCCCCTGACCCACGGTGAAGCCAGAAATACCAGCATGCTGGCCCAGTACCCGGCCATCGGCATGCACGAACTCACCCGGTTCGGCAGCATCCGGGCGAAGCTTGCCGACCAGCGCGTCATAGCGCCCGGCGGGCACGAAGCAGATATCCTGGCTGTCCGGCTTTTCCGCGACCGCCAGGCCAAGCCGCGCGGCGGCAGCGCGCACAGTGGCCTTGTCCGGCATGTCACCCAAGGGGAAGCGCGCCATGGCAAGCTGCGCGCGCGTGGTGGCGGCCAGGAAGTAGCTTTGGTCCCGTTCCGGGTCCACGGCGCGGTGCAATTCCGCGCCATCCGCGCCCTCAATCCGCCTTGCGTAATGGCCGGTGGCGAGCGCTTCGCAGCCCAGATCCTCGGCCATCGCGACCATGTCGCGGAATTTCACCGTCTGGTTGCAGCGGATGCAGGGCACGGGGGTTTCGCCGCGCGCATAGCTATCGGCGAAATCACGCATCACATCGCGGCGGAAAATCTCTTCGCGGTCCAGCACGTAATGCGCGATGCCGAGCTTATCAGCGACACGTCGCGCATCCAGAATATCCTGACCCGCGCAACAGGCGCCCTTTTTCTGCAAAGCCGCGCCGTGATCATAAAGCTGCAAGGTCGCGCCAATCACCTCATGCCCGGCTTCCTGGAGCAATGCGGCAACCACGCTGCTATCCACCCCGCCCGACATGGCCACCAGCACGCGCATCTTCAGGCCCGCCCCACCGCATCAAGCCCCTGCTGCCAGAAGCGCTGTTCCAGCCGCGCCGCTTCGGCGAAATCCGCCGCCAGGCGCGCGAAACGCGCTTCCCCACCATGGGACACGCCCAGCGCATCAATCCGCCGCGCGGCCGCATGGGCCATTGCCTGATAGGAACCAGCGCCATAGGCATCAATCCAGGACTGGTACGGGTTGCCATCACGCTGGCGCGCAGGGTCTGCCAGGATGCGCAGCGCCACCTGCGCGTAGCCCACCGTGCAGGGCACCAGCGCCACTTCCAGATCCAGGATATCGCCGGCATAGCCGCGATCCAGCACCCAGCGCGTATAGGAAACCGTCTCGGCACTTTCCGGCACGGAAACCACATCGGCTCCTGAAAGCCCCCATTCGGCGCAGTATTTCAGATGAAGCTTCGTCTCATCCAGAATGGCGAGTACCGCCGCCGCCTTGTCACGCATCGCCGCCAGGCTTTCGCCCTTCAGCACCGCAAGGGCCTTGGCGCGGGCAAAATGGATCAGGAACAGGTAATCCTGAATGAGGTAATGCTGAAACGCCTTCAGCGGCAGCGTTCCAGCCGAAAGCTGCTGCACAAAGGGATGCCAAGTATAATCGCGCCATTCGGATGCAGCGGCCGCCGACAGCTTGCGAAACAAGCCGCCTTCAGCGCCGAATTCATCCCATGGTGCGGCCACGCTTCAGCCGCCCGCGTTGCGCGACCCGGCGGGCAGCTTCACCACCAGCCCATCAAGCGCATCGGTCATGATCAATTGGCAGCCAAGCCGGCTGGTTTCCTGCAAGTCAAAGGCAAGATCGAGCATGTCTTCTTCATCCTCGGTCGGCTTGGCGAGCTTGCCGAACCAGGACGCGTCCACAATCACATGGCAGGTGGAACACGCGAGCGAGCCTTCGCAGGCGCCTTCAATGTCAACGCTGTTGCGATGCGCGATTTCCAGCACGGAAAGGCCAAGCGGGGCTTCCACTTCCTTCCGCGTTCCGTCGCGTTCGATAAATACCATTTTCGGCATGGCTAATCACTTGCCTTGTCTGTTGCGGAAACTGCGCGGTGCCAGGAAGCGGCAAGGCTTGCCGCGGCCAGTTCCGCATCGGCGGGCGAGGTAAAGCGTCCCATCCCAATCCGCAAGGTGGCCCGGGCGGCTTCGGGTTCAAGCCCTATGGCTTGCAGCACGTAAGACGACTCGATTTCCGCCGAGGAACAGGCCGAACCGGTGGAAACACAGACAAGCGGCGCGCCTTCCATGATGGCCTGGGCGGAGACGCCGCCTGGAAAGGTCAGGTTCAGATTGCCGGAAACCCTGGGCGCCCCTTCGGCATTGACCACCAGGCCGGGGATTTCGGCACGGAGCTTATCCAGGAAAATCTCGCGCTGCCCGGCGATGCGCCCGGAATCGAGCAGGCCTTCGATGGCGGCGATCCGGCAGGCCTCCCCAAAGCCCACCACCAAGGGCGCGGGCAGCGTGCCGGACCGCAAACCCCTTTCCTGACCGCCGCCGGAAAACAGGGGGGCGAGGCGCATGCGCGGCCGGCGGCGGACATAAAGCGCGCCAATGCCGCGCGGGCCATAGACCTTATGGCCCGACAGAGACAGCAGATCGGCCTGGATTTCCCCGACATCAAGCGGAATGCGCCCGGCTGCCTGCGCGGCATCGGTGTGAAAGGCGGCGCCCGCTTCCTTCACAATGGCGCCCAGCGTGGGCAGGTCCTGAATGACGCCGATTTCGTTGTTCACCGCCATGATGGACACCAGCAGGGTGTTTTCATCACAGGCGGCGCGCAGCACTGCGGGATCCAGCAGCCCATCGGCGCCAACCGGCAGGATGACGGGTTCAAACCCTTCCTGCGCCAGATCGCGCACGGATTCGAGGACGCATTTATGCTCAGTCGCCAGCGTGATGATGCGCCGGCGCGGATCGCCCTGGCTGGCCGCAAAGCGCGCCGCACCCTTGATGGCGAGGTTATTTGCCTCGGTCGCGCCGGAGGTCAGGATGATTTCAGCGGCTGAGGCGCCGATCAATTCGGCGATGTAGTCGCGCGCGGCTTCCACGGCTTCGGCCACCGCGCGGCCCATGACGTGTTCGGCGCTGGCGGGATTGGCGAATTGCGCTTCCCAAAAGGGGCGCATGGCCTGGAGAACGCGCGGGTCTACCGGCGTGGTGGCGTGGTTGTCCAGGTAGATGGGGTGGTTCGGGAACGACATGGGGGGAAGATGGGGCGGAATGGGGTGTGGGGCTAGATGGGGGCGTATATCGCTTATGCGGAAAATCGACATGGGCAGCAGCGGTTTGCCGTGACCGCAACTGCATGGGCTTGGCGCAGATTTTCCGGCCGGGATGTTCCGCAGCTTGGTTGCGGTTACTCCTTCGCCACATTCGCTTCAGCTGCGATACGGGCCCAAAGTTCCAATTCGCGGCGATTGAAGTCGCCGAGTGCTTCTGGTGTGCTGGTGGTGGAGACAATGCCAAGGGCACCGATATGGCGCTTGGCTTCATCGCTTTGGCCGATGATTTGAATTTCTCGATTGAGTCGCGCAATGATGGCCTGCGGTGTACGTGCCGGCATCCAGGAACCGTTCCAGGAGGCGAAATCAAAGCCGGGCAGCGCCGCTTCGGCTACTGTCGGTACATCGGGCAGGGTTTCAACGCGCCGCGCCGTGGTGACCGCAAGCGCGCGAATGGTGCCAGCGCGCAAATGCTCTACTGCCGGCCCGAGATCGGTCACGAGAAAATGCAGCCGGCCACCGAGAAGATCAGCCATGGCTTGTGGTGTGCCGCGATAGGAGATTTGTTCTGCCTTGAAGCCAGCGGCCTGGCTCAGCAAATGGGTCCCGGCCAGACCGCCGGCATTGCCGATGCCGTAATTGAGCGTACCAGGATTGGCGCGCGCATGGGTGATGAAGGCTTGCAGGTCTCGCGCCGGATTATCAGCGCGCACTAAGACGCCAAGGGGATTGATGCTGATCATGGAAAGCGGGGCGAAGTCGCGAAGCGCATCATAGCCAGGTTCACGCATCAGATGCGGATTGGCGGCGTGGGTGGAAACGGAGCCAAAAAAAATCGTGTAGCCATCAGGTGCGGCGCGGGCAGCGGCGCGTGCGCCGATGGCGCCGTTCGCGCCGCCGATGTTTTCGATCACGAAGTTCTGGCCGAAGATGCGGCCCAGACGCTCCCCATAGAAACGCGCGAGGCTATCCGTGCCGCTGCCTGCCGGGAAGGCAGCGATAATGCGGACAGGGCGGTTTGGCCAATTCGCTTCCTGGGCGCTTAGGATGCCTGGCGTGAATAGCGCTGCGCTGACGCCAAGGGTGAGCAGCGAACGGCGAGTGGCGTTGATTTCCGATTGCATTTTTTCTCTCCCGTCTTTGTAATGTTTCAGGCGAAGTCGAATTCCCGGTAACCGCCGGCAGCAACCTCATCGGCGATGCGGCGATATTCCACCGCACCACCATAATAGCCAAGGGTACGGCGAATATCACGCCCTGCGACATTGCGATTGATGCCGGTTTGCCAAGAATTGACCTCGGCAAACAGCAGGCCCGCCACGGCTTCCTCGACCTTGTCGGCCCACCAATGCACGGCATCCGGCTTTGGTTCCACACGCTTGAGCCCGTGCTTGCGCATATGAATAACAAGGCCAGTGACCCAATCGACTATTTCTTCGATATTGCGGGGGATATTGCCGCGCGCCGTATGGGGGCCGAGCACCATCAGCATATTCGGGAAGCCCTCGGCCATCACACCAAGAAAGGTTCTTGGTGTGGCGATCCATTCCTGCTTCAGGCTGCGCCCGCCGGGGCCGCGAATATCAATACGGTCATAAGGGCCGGTCACACCATCAAACCCGGTCGAGAAAATCAGGATATCAAAGCCGAATTCCTCGGCGCTGGTTCTGATGCCCTCGGCGGTGATGCACTCGATCGGCATTTCGTTGATATCCACCAGCCGCACATTGGGTTGGTTATAGACCTCATAATAGCCACTTTCCAAAGGCAAGCGCCTCGTGCCGAAGCCATGATTTTTCGGGATGAGTTTCTCCGCGACTGCGGGGTCCTTCACCCTTTGACGAATCTTCCGCGCCATGAAATCGCTTGCGAGCGCATTGGCTTCCTTATTCGTCAGCACATCGGCGAAATTGCCGACCCAAATGCCAAAGCCGGGTTCGGCATAAAGCTTTTCCCAGAAGGCTTCGCGTTCCTCGGGAGAGACTTCCAAGGCCTTTCGTGGATCGGTCTGATGAATGAAGCAGGTTGCGGTTTCGCGGCAGCGGGCGAAGATTTCCGGATAGCTCGCCTTGATCTTCACCTGTTCTGCCGGCGTGATCTTGCGGTTATGCAAGGGCGCGGCCCAATTGGGCGTGCGCTGAAACACGGTTAAGTGGCCAACATCCTTGGCGATGGTTTGGATGATCTGAATGGCGGTTGCGCCTGTGCCGATGATGCCGACGCGCTTGCCGGTAAAATCCACCGGATCATGCGGCCAACGCGCAGTATGAAAGGCTTGGCCCTGAAAGGAATCGCGGCCTTGAATATTGGGCAAGGTGGGCGCGGAAAGCGGGCCGAGGCCGGTAATCAGCAAAGGCGCGCGGCAGGTCTCGCCATTTTCCAAGGTGACGGTCCAGAGGGTTTGTGCATCGTCGAAATGCGCGGCCTTCACGCGGCTATTGAAGGTGATGTGCTTGCGGAGATCGAATTTATCAGCGACGTAATTCAGATAGCGGAGCGTATCGGGCTGTGCTGCGAAATGTTCCGGCCATTCCCATTCCTGGAGCAGTTCTTTTGAGAAAGAATAGCCATAGGACCAGCTTTCGGAATCAAACCGCGCGCCAGGATAGCGATTCCAATACCAGGTGCCGCCAACATCCGAACCCGCTTCAAACACGCGGAGCTTCATGCCAAGTTCCCGCAGCCTGATCAGCTGATACATGCCGGAAATACCAGCACCGATGATGATGGCATCGGCATCTGCGGTGCTGGAGCTTTCCCTCGTAACTGGAAGAATTTCTGTCATGAGCCGAGACCTGATCTGACCAAACCTTTGTGGTCCTCCACCCAAGGACCACACCTCGATGCCGACGCAGGAGCACTTTGGGCGTCGCCATCAAATCTTGATTTACTATGAACAGTGCCTGGGCGTTTTGGCAAATGGCTGGGTGGCCTTTTAGGACGATTTCGATGAGCACTGACCTTGCGGTATCTAGCACGTTGAGTGCCTTCCTTCAGATTTCGCTCACCAACGCCGCTTATTTGGGCAAAATTTGGCTGCGCGCGCCTAATTCTATTTTCATGATTTTATTTTAGGCATGAGGATCTACACATTACCCACGGGAAAGGTCCCCCCTATGCCGAAGCAAAAATCCGCCTTTAAAATCGGAACGCGCCTGGCCTTCGCCATCGCCCTGCCGATCCTGGCAGTTCTGGTCATGAGCGGCCTTGTCATTTCGCAGCAATTGCAGACGGTTCGTCAGGCAGACCAGCTTCAGGCGCTCAGCCATTTCAGCTCCCGCATCAGTGACCTTGTGCATGAATTGCAGAAGGAACGTGGCATGTCGGCGTTGTTCATCGGTAGCCGCGGCCAGCAAATGGGAAATGAGCTTCAGGCCCAACGCCGGGATACGGATGGCCAGATCGCCATGGTACGAGATACGCTGCGCGGCTTGGCCCTTTCGGATTACAGCGATGAGCTTCGCCAAAGCGTGGAAAAGGGCCTGGCCGGCCTGAGTGAGCTTGAAGGGAAGCGGGCCGATGTCTCGGGCCTGCGGATCGTTGGGCCGGACTCGTTTCGCTTCTACACCTCCCTGATCACCAACCTTCTTGCTGTGCCTCAGGATTCGGTGAAGGTATCAGATTCTCCCGCTGTTACGGCCAATCTGCTCGCCTATTACAACTTCCTGGCCGCGAAGGAACGTGCCGGCCAGGAACGGGCGACCGGTTCGGCGGGCTTTGCTTCCGGCCAGTTCGCCCCCGCGCAATATCGCACACTGCTCACCGTCCTTGCCGAACAAGGGGCTTTTCTTTCGGCTTTTCAATCCTACGCCACGGACGCGCAGCGCAATGCTGCACAGCAGACGCTGTCTGGCCCCATCATCACCGAAGCGGAGAGGCTGCGCCGGATTGCGGTTGAAGCAGGCGCAGAAAGGCCGCTCAGTGGCGTGAATGCGCGCGATTGGTTCAAAGCGACCACTGATCGCATTGATCTGATGAAGACGGTTGAAGATGTCTTGCAGCGTGACCTTGCCACGCTCAATCAGGCAAATGCGGCTGAGGCTTGGAAGATCCTCACCTATGGTTCGGCCTTCGCCTTTGCCATGCTGATGGCGGCGCTGATTGTGGGCTTCATTCTGGCGCGCGGTATCACACGCCCCATCACGGGTATGACAGAAGCGATGCGCGCCCTATCACGCGGTGATCTTTCAACCACGATTCCAGGGCGCGACAAGCGCGATGAAATTGGCACCATGGCCGAAGCGCTTGAGGTGTTCCGCAACGGCATGATGGAAGCAGAAGAACTTCGCAAGGCGCAGGAAACGCAAAAGCAACGCGCCGCCGAAGAACGCCGCATCACCATGAATGCGCTGGCCGATAAATTCGAAGAAAGCATCGGTGAGGTCGTGAATAATGTGACCACGGCTTCTTCCCAGTTGCAAGGAACGGCTGCAGATATGGCCCGCACCGCTGAGGAAACCTCGGGCCAATCCACCGCCGTTGCCGCGGCTTCGGAACAGGTGACAGCGAATGTACAAACAGTGGCTTCCGCGACCGAGGAGCTTACGGCTTCCATTCGTGAAATCGCGCAGCAAGTGGCCGAAGCCAGCCGTATGACCAATGAAGCGGTGGGCCAGGCACGGAGTAGCACGCAGGAAGTCCAAGGTCTCACCGAAGCGGCGCAACGAATCGGTGATGTGGTGCGTATCATCAACGACATTGCAGGACAGACCAATCTGCTGGCGCTGAACGCCACAATCGAAGCCGCGCGGGCCGGTGAGGCCGGCAAGGGCTTTGCGGTTGTCGCATCAGAGGTGAAGGCACTCGCCTCCCAGACCACCAAGGCGACTGATGAAATCGCATCCCAAATCAAAGCCATGCAGGAAGCAACCCAGCGGTCTGCACAGGTAATCACACATATCGCTGAAACCATCGAACATCTCAGCCAAAGCTCAACTGCCATCGCCTCGGCGGTTGAAGAACAGGGGGCCGCGACACAGGAAATCGCGCGCAATGTGCAGCAGGCCGCAGTGGGTACGACAGAGGTTGCGGGCAATATCACTCAGGTGAGCCAGGCCGCGAATGTCACGGGCAGCGCCGCAACCTCCTTGCTCTCCGCGGCTGGGACGCTGAGCAAGGATGGCGTGGCGCTGAAGAAGCAGGTGGATAGCTTCCTGCGTGAAATCCGCGCTGCGTGACATAGGCCGCCACTTACCTGGAAGGTCGCAGTGTGACTTTCCAGGGTAAAATTCGGGTGCCATGATGTCGCCAAACACTAAAGAGGCACATCATGGCACGCTTCAACGGCAGGGTCATTCTGATTTCAGGCGGCGCGCGCGGGCAAGGCGCAGCAGAGGCGCAGCTTTTGGTAGCGGAAGGTGCGCGCGTCATTCTCGGTGATGTGCTGGAAGCTGAAGGCGAAGCGTTGGCGCGCGAACTTGGCCCCGCTGCGCAATTCCTCAAGCTTGATGTGACCGAGGAGGCGGATTGGGCGCAAGCCGTTGCGGCTGCGGAAGCACTCGGCCCGCTCACCGGGCTTGTGAATAATGCCGGCATCTATGTGCCAAAACTGATGATGGAAACCGATGCCGCGCTGTTTGAACGCCATACGCGCATCAATCAGCTTGGGTGTTTTCTCGGCATGAAGGCGGTAGTGCCGGCCATGGAAATGGCAGGGGGTGGTTCGATTGTGAACATCTCCTCCACCGCCGGGCTGCGCGGATCAGCGCGCGCTTTTGCCTATGGTGCAACGAAATGGGCTTTGCGCGGCATGACGAAATCGGCTGCGCTGGAACTTGCGCCGCGTGGCATTCGCGTGAACTCAGTCCATCCTGGGCCGATCGCAACGCCGATGCTTGATATCCGCTCACCAGAAGAAAACGCCGCGCGGTTGAAATCCGTGCCCATGGGACGGCAGGGCACGGCGGATGAAGTCGCACGACTTGTTTTGTTCCTACTTTCGGATGACAGCGGCTATATGACCGGATCGGAACTCGCCATTGATGGTGGTGCGACGCTTTGAAAGCTTTCAGTAGCCCAGGCTGAAATCCACCAGATTGATCAGCGGCCGGCCGGCGCGCATGTTGTGGATATTCTCCACCACTTGTGGCGCTACGCTCGCTGGGATGGTGATGCTCGCGGCATGTGGCGTCAGGAACACTTTGGGGTGGGACCAGAAGCGGCTTTCCGCAGGCAGGGGCTCGGGTTCAAACACATCCAAGGCAGCACCGGCGATATGACCGGCATCGAGTGCCGACAGCATATCCTCTGCTACCATATGCCCGCCACGCGCGCCATTGATCACATAAGCGCCGCGCGGCAGTGCCGACAATAGCTTGGCATTCAAAACGCCGCGCGTTTGCGGTGTGAGTGGCAGCAGGCAGATCAGGATATCGCTTTGCGCCGCCATCGCCATCAGCCCATCTGCACCATGGAAGGTCTGCACACCGGGCAGTGTTTTTGCACTACGCGACCAGCCCATCACCGGAAAGCCGAGCGAGGTCAGCACGCGCGCGGAGGCACTGCCCAATTCGCCAATGCCCAGAATGCCGATGCGTCGTTCTGCGGTGCTGGGTGCAGAAAGTTCCAGCCATTCCTTGCGCTGCTGCAGCGCGCGATATTCTGGGTCTTGCCGGTGAAAGCGCAACACATTCAGCAGCACCCATTCTGCCATGGCGCTGGTCAGCAGCACATCCTTCAAGCGCGCCACCGGAATACCTGGCGGCGGCCCCGGTGCGCGCAGCAAATGATCAACGCCAGCACCCATGGAGACAATCAGCTTCAGGTTCGGATAGCGGCGCAATTCCATCATGTCATGCGCAGTCCAAACCACCGCGGCTTCAATCTCACTTGGGTTGCCCGCATCGGGAAACAGCCGAATTTCCAGGCTGGGATCAACGGCGAGCAGCGCCGCTTTCCAATCCTGCATGGTATGCGCCTTGGTTGAAAGCAGAATGGCCATTACGTGTTTTCCTTGGAGAGTGCTTCATCCAGCCGGCGCACAAAGGCGCGCCAATCATCCCGCCTGGTTGCCGCCCATTCCGTACCATCGGGCAGCTTGGCATAAAGGCTGAGGATGCTTTTGGACCAGAGGAAATCAAATTGCTGCGGTGATGAAAGTGCCAAGGCGGCGGTGCGTTCAAACACACCATCCTTGATCTTCGGCATGATCTTCTTGAGCCACCACCAGCAGCCTATGGCAAGCACGATCATGCCGGCCCAGGTGCCGCCCTGCTGCACGCCAAGCGCTTCCAAGGGCGCGCCGCCCCATTTCAGCGCAATGAAGCTGCTGGTGAGGATGGTTGCCGTCGGCCAGACATTTTCCCAGGTGCGATATACCGGGGAGCCCGGCGAATTCATCCGGCGCAGGCTGACGCCAAGCTTCACCTGCTCGGCATCCAGCATCTCTTTCAGGCGTTCCAATTCACTCACTGTAGGGTCGTTGCCTTTTCATTGCTAGTCAGGTCGAAAGCGGCTGCCATTAATTGGCGCGTATAGGCCTGCTTTGGTGACTGCACCAGCGCAGCGGCTTCGCCTTCTTCCACCACAAGCCCATCCTTCAGCACCGCAATACGATGCGCCATGGCGCGCACCACGCGCAGATCATGCGAAATGAACACGTAAGCCAACCCGTGGCGCGCCTGCAAATCACGCAGCAAATCCACCACCTGCGCCTGTACGCTGACATCAAGCGCGCTGGTTGGTTCATCCAACACCACCAGGCTTGGCTTCAGTACCATGGCGCGCGCAATGGCGATGCGTTGCCGCTGGCCGCCAGAGAATTCATGCGGGTAGCGTTCCGCCATGGCGGGGTCGAGCCCAACTTCGCGCAACGCCTCCGCCACACGCGCCAGACGTTCGGCGCGCGGCAGGCTGGCTTCATGCACTTCCAAGCCTTCGCCGATGATTTCCGCAACACTCAAGCGCGGTGACAGCGCGCCGAATGGGTCTTGGAAGACAATCTGCATGCGCCGGCGCCAAGGGCGCAGCGCGCGGGTGGACAGCGCCTGCAAATCCTGCCCGGCAAAGACAATGCTGCCCTGGCTATCCGCCATGCGGAGCAGCGCCAAGCCAAGTGTGGTCTTGCCGGAGCCACTTTCCCCTACCAGCCCAAGGGTTTCACCCGCGCGGAGCGACAGTGACACACCATTCACGGCCTTCACCTCCGCCACCACACGGCGCAGCAAGCCGCGGCGGATCGGGAAACGCACGCGGATATCGCGCGCTTCCAGGGTGGGCGCAGCATCGGCGGGGATGGGCGCCGGCGCACCGCGCGGTTCGGTTGCCAGCAGCATGCACGTGTATTCGTGCTTCGGCGCGGCGAAAACCTCGGCAACCTTGCCCTGTTCCACCGCATTGCCATCCTTCATCACCACCACGCGATCCGCATGGCGGCGCACAATGGAAAGATCATGTGTGATCAGCAGCATCGCCATACCAAGGCGCTGCTTGAGCGAGGCGAGCAATTCCAAAATCTGCGCCTGGATGGTCACATCCAAAGCCGTGGTGGGTTCATCGGCAATCAGCAGCTTCGGATCATTGGCGAGTGCACCGGCGATCATCACGCGCTGGCGCTGCCCACCTGAAAGTTGATGCGGATAGGCGCCGAGCCGTTCCTCAGCCTGCGGAAAGCCGGCAAGGCGCAGCAATTCAATCACCCGCGCGCGCAAGGCAGGTCCCGCAAGCGAGCGATGGAGGGAAATGGCCTCGGCAATCTGGCGCTCAATCGTGTGCAGGGGATTGAGCGAGGTCATGGGTTCCTGAAACACCATGCCGGCCACGCCGCCGCGTAAGTCGCGGAGTTGCCTGTCATCCGCGTCCAGCACGGAAACGCCATCCAAGGTGATGGAACCCGCCGGGTTGCTGCCAGCGCTGGAGAGCAGCCGCAGGCAGGACAGTGCCGTGACGGATTTACCGCTGCCACTTTCGCCCACCAGCGCCAGGGTTTCGCCAGGCTGCACATCAAAGGAAACGCCGCTCACGACCTCTCGCCCGCGGAAAGCCACCGACAAATCGCGCACCGAAAGCAGCGCCATCAGCCCTGCCCCCCTGGCAGCTTGCGTGGGTCGAAGGCATCGCGCACCGCTTCGCCAACAAAAATCAGCAGCGTCAGCATGCCGCCCAACACAAAGAAGCTGGTCAGCGCCAACCAAGGCGCGGTTAGATTATTCTTGCCCTGATTGACCAATTCCCCAAGTGAGGGCGAGCCGGGTGGCAGACCAAACCCCAGAAAATCGAGTGAGGCCAGAACCGTCACGCTGCCCGAGAGGATGAAGGGCAAAAAAGTCAGGGTCGCGACCATCGCATTCGGCAGGATATGGCGCTGCATGATGCGCGCGTCGGAAACGCCCAAAGCCTTGGCGGCGCGCACATAATCGAAGTTGCGGCCTCTCAGGAATTCGGCGCGCACCACACCGGTTAGGTTCATCCAGGAAAACAGCAGCAGGAAAATCAAAAGCACCCAGAAGCTTGGTTCAATCACGCTGGCCAGAATAATCAATAGAAAAAGCTGCGGCATACCGGACCAGATTTCGATGAAGCGCTGAAACAGCAAATCCGTGGTACCGCCATAAAAGCCCTGCACCGCGCCGGCCGCGATCCCTATGACGGAGCTGATGATGGTCAGCGTAAAGCCAAACAGCACGGAAATGCGAAAGCCATAAATCACCCGCGCCAGCACATCCCGCGCCTGATCATCCGTGCCAAGCCAATTACGCGCCGAAGGTGGCGCCGGTGCGGGCCGGCCCAAATCCCGCACCACGCTGCGGTAGGAATAGGGGATCAGCGGCCAGATCAGGGTTGCACCCTTGGCCTCAATTTCCTCGCGAAAGCCGCGATCATGCCAATCGGCGAGTGTCGGCAGGCCATCTTCGATAATGTCGCTTTCGGCGTAATCCACCAGCACCGGCGCATACCAGCGGCCATCAATGCGCGCGATGATGGGCCGGTCATTCGCCAGGAACTCGGCAAAAAGCGTAATGAAGAACAGCACGCCGAAAATGATCAGGGACCAATAGCCGCGCTTATTGGCGCGGAAATTCGCAAGCCGCCGCTGCGTGAGTGGGGAAAGCGTCATCGCCGCGCCTCAAAATCAATGCGCGGATCCACCAAAGTATAGGTGAAATCACCGATGATTTGCATCACGAGGCCCATCAGGGTGAAGATGTAAAGTGTGGCGAACATCACCGGATAGTCGCGGCGTATGGCGCTTTCAAAACCGAGCAGGCCAAGTCCATCAAGCGAAAACACAATCTCCACCAGCAGCGCGCCGGTGAATAATATGCCGATAAAGGCCGCAGGGAAGCCCGCGATGATCAGCATCATGGCATTGCGGAAGATATGGCCATAAAGCACGCGGCTTTCGGAACCGCCCTTGGCGCGGGCCGTCAGCACATATTGCTTGCCGATCTCATCCAGAAAGGCGTTTTTGGTAAGCATCGTCAGCGTGGCGAAGCCGCCAATCACCAGCGCAATGGTCGGCAGCACCATATGCCAGGCGTAGTCCATGATGCGCGCACCGAGCGACCAGGTCTCCGACCCTGGACTATTCAGCCCGCGCAGGGGGAACCATTGAAAGAAGGAACCGCCGGCGAAGAACACCACCAGGACAATCGCAAACAAAAAGCCCGGTATGGCATAGCCAATCAGCACCACGGCCGATGTTGCGACATCAAAGCGCGAGCCATCACGCACAGCCTTGCGGATGCCAAGCGGGATGGAGATCAAGTAAATTAGCAATGTGGACCACAGGCCAAGCGAAATGGACACAGGCATTTTTTCGACAATCAGGTCAACCACGGGTCTATCCCGAAACAGCGATCGTCCGAAATCAAACGTCAGATAGCCCAGGATCATTTCCTTGAAGCGCGTGGTGGCCGGCTTATCAAAACCAAAGGCGCGTTCGATTTCCGCGACTATCGCGGGATCAAGCCCGCGCGCGCCGCGGTAATTTCCAACCGGCCCATCACCACCACCGCCAGTGCCGCGCTGTTCCAAGGCATTGGGCGTGCGGATTTCGCCGCCGCCTTCGCCAGTGATGCGCCCCATGGTCTGGCCTTCGCCACGTAATTCCGCGAGCATTTGCTCAACCGGCCCGCCTGGGGCGAATTGTACCACGGCGAAATTGATGACGATGATCCCGAGCAAGGTCGGAATCACCAGCAGCAAGCGGCGAAGAAGATAAGCGGCCATTATTACAGATTGCGCCGGGCTTCAGCCAAGGCGGCATCCCGCGCGGGGTCTATCCACCACGCCGCCGGAAAGCCGAGGCCAAAGCGCGGCATGCGCGGCGGCAGGCCAAAGCGCTCCCAGAACGCGATGCGGAAGCTCCGGCTATGCCAATGCGGGATCATGTAATTATGGTGCAGCAATACGCGGTCCAAGGCGCGGGTGCGCGCAATAAGCTCGGCCTGATTGGGTGCGGCGATGACCATTTCCACCAGCTCATCAATCACCGGGTCGCAAATGCCGGCAACGTTCTGGCTGCCATTCTCGCGCGCCTTGGCGCAGGTCCAGTAATCACGCTGTTCATTGCCGGGGTGAAACCCCTGGCCGATGCTGTCAATCGTCATGTCGTAATCAAAGGCATCGACGCGCACTTGATATTGCGCTGGGTCCACGGTGCGCACGCGCGCTGAAATGCCAAGCCGTTCCAGCCATTGCACATAGGGCAGGGCGACGCGCTCAAATGTGGCCCCTTGCAGCAGGATTTCGAATTCAAAGCGTCGGCCTTCGGCATTCACCAGGCGACGGTCGCGCACAATCCAGCCCGCTTCACGCAATAGCGCCAGCGCGCGGCGCAGCCCTTCGCGATTGTTGCCGGAACCATCGGTTTTCGGCAGGCGGTATTCTTCGGTAAAGACAGGCTCCGGCACACGGCCGCGATACTGGTTCAGGATTTCCAATTCGCGCCCTTCCGGCAGACCACGAGAAGCGAAATCCGAATTGGAAAAATAGCTCTCGGTCCGCGTATAGGCGCCATAGAACAGGTTGATGTTCATCCATTCATAATCGAACACTTCAATCAAGGCGCGCCGCACCCGCGCATCCTGGAACAAGGGCCGACGCAGATTGACAGCAAAAGCCTGCATGCCGGTTGGGATTTCGTGACGGATTTCGCGCTTGGTGGCGAGACCGCGCCGCGCGGCCGGGAAATCATAACCTGTCGCCCAATCACGCGCGACATTTTCCTGGCGGAAATCAATCTGCCCGGCCTTGAAGGCTTCAAACGCCACGGTGGTGTCGCGGAAATATTCGTAGCGAATGACATCAACATTGGACATGCCGCGCGTGGTCGGCAGATCCCGCCCCCAATAATCAGCCACACGGCGCAGCACCACGGTGCGGTTCGGTTCAAAACGATCGATACGATAGGCACCCGATCCCAGCGGAAGATCTAGGCTTGGCCGCGTGAAGTCCCGCCCTTCCCAGAAATGCCGCGGCAGGATGGACATCTCACCCAGTATCAGCGGCAATTCGCGATTTTCATCGGTACGGAAACGATAGGTCACACGCCGCGCATCTTCCGCCACCACTTCCGTCACATCCGCCCAATAGGAACGGAAGAAGGGCCGGCCATTGGCGCGGAGTGTATTGAAGGTGAAGACCACATCTTCGGCAGTGATTGGCCTGCCATCATGCCAGCGCGCGCCTTCGCGTAATTCGAAGGTTACGCCCTTGCGGTCTGCCGGCAATTCAATGATGCGCGCCAGATGGCCATATTGGGATAGCGGCTCATCCAAATTGCGCGACAGCATCGTGTCATAAATCAGCGTGCTGCCAACCGCAGCAGTGCCACGCAGGATGAAGGGGTTGAAACTGTCAAAGGACCCAATGGCGGTCAGCGTGATTTCACCGCCCTTGGGTGCATTGGGATTGACCCAGGGCCAATGGGTGAAATCGGCTGGCAAGGCGGGCTCACCAAGCAGTGCCATGGCATGGGTGCGCACCACCTCACCGGGCTTGCCGCCCCCGGCGGGATTGGCGGCGCGCGCCCCTGGAGGCAAGCTGGTCAAGGCGGCGCCAAGCGCCAAAAGATCACGTCGTTGCATAGGCTTCAGGATGGGGGTTCAGGGCGCCCGGGGCAATGGCGCTGTGTTTCAGCTTTGTAAAAGATGAACCGCTTCTTGCAACAATCGAGCATCACCCAGCGCGATCACGCGCCCATCGCTGCCCGGATGCAGCTGCTGCCCGGCCCAATCCGTCACGCGCCCGCCGGCACCTTCGATCACCGGCACTAGGGCGGCCCAATCCCAGATTTTCAAATCGCTTTCGGCCACAACATCAATCAGGCCAAGCGCTACCAGGCCATAGGCATAGCAATCGCCGCCCCAGGTCACGCGCCGCGCGCCGTTCCGAAGCCGGTCAAAACCAGGGCGATTGGCTGCGCTGAACATATCCGGGCTGGTGCAGGAAAGCTCGGCCTCGGCCAGGGACGCGCAGGGGCGGCAGCGGGCCGTACCGGCAAAGGGGCCGCAAAACCGCGTGGGTTCGCCCGCGACGCCCAACCAACGCTCGCCAGTGATGGGCTGATCAATAATGCCAAGTACGGGTTTGCCACGATGCAGCAGGCCAAGCAGGCTGCCAAAGATGGGGCGGCCCGTGACAAAGGCGCGGGTACCGTCAATCGGGTCCAGCACCCAGACCCATTCGGCATCCGGGCGTTCGGACCCGTGTTCTTCCCCGATCACGCCATGATCCGGCAGGGCTTCGGCCAAAAGGGCGCGGATCGCTTCCTCGGCTTCCTTGTCGGCGCGGGTGACGGGGCTGGCATCGCCCTTGGCTTCCACCAAAAGGGCGGAGCGAAACAGCGGCCGGATCACGGCCGCTGCCCGATCAGCGGCGGCTTCCGCCACCGCGATGAAGTTTTGCGGGATCAGGGCGCGGGCGCGTTTGGCGAAATCGACCGCAAATAGGCGATCAGATCCGCACGGTTCTGCACACTCGCCATGCCGGCATAGGTCATCTTATTGCCAGGCGCATAGGCGCGCGGATTGGCGATCCAGGCGTTCATTTCTTCATAGGTCCAGGGCTTGTCGGCCATGGCACGAATGGCGGCGGAGTAGTTAAAGCCGGCGGCATGGGCATGCTTGGCGCCAATAATTCCATAGAGATTTGGCCCAACGCCAGAACGCCCGCCTTCATTGAAGCTATGGCAGGAAGCGCATTGGCGCTGCGCCAATTGCTGACCGGCCTGCACATTGGCGGCAGCGAGCAGGGGCGTGATGGGTTCCAAGGCCGGCGCGGCAGGGGCGGCGGCCACAGGAGCCGCGGCGGGCTCACCAATCTGAATGGCGGCCTGCTTCGGCGTTGTGGGGTGCACGACAAGCCGGCCAACAAGGCCCGCCATGCCGAAGGTGACGCCCGCCGTCAGAATGGCAGCGAAAATCTTGTTCATTTCAAGACTGTTACTCATGGCCAAGCTCTTCCTCACACCGGGCGCTGCCCGCCGGTTTGCACCCAGGGTCACGCTTCTTTAGAACGCCGGGAACATATAGATCACCCTTCCCGCCGGCAAGGCGGCCGGAGCCCTTTTCCTTGCGTACCATCCTTGTCATCCCCGCCCGTATGGCCGCGACCCGCCTGCCCGGCAAGCCGCTGGCCGATATTCATGGCCGCCCCATGATCGCCCATGTGCTGGACCGCGCCCGGGAAGCCGGAATCGGCCCCCTGGCCGTGGCCTGCGCCGAGGAAGAAATAGCCGAAGCCGCCCGCGCCGCCGGCGCCCGCGCCGTAGTGGTGGCCGATGATGTGCCTTCCGGCACAGACCGTGTGCAGCGCGCCATGAAGGCGCTGGACCCCGCTGGTGAATATGACGTGGTGGTCAATCTGCAAGGTGATTTCCCGACCATCCGGCCAGAAACACTCCGCGCCGTTTTGGCGCCCCTGGAAGACCCCACCGCGGATATCGGCACGCTGGTCTGCCCGATTGCCAATGAAACCGAAGCGCGCACCGATTCCTTCGTGAAATGCGCCTGCGCCTTCACGGGCGATTCGGTGGTGGCGCCGGCACTGTATTTTTCCCGCCTGCCGATTCCCTGGGGGGAGGGGCCGCGCTGGCACCATATTGGTGTTTATGCCTATCGCCGCGCCGCGCTCGATCGATTTGTGACGCTGCCGGCCAGCCCACTCGAACTACGGGAAAAGCTAGAACAGCTCCGTGCCCTGGAAGCCGGCATGAAAATCAGCGCTGCACGGGTGGAACACGGCCCCTTTGGCGTGGATACGCCCGAAGATCTTGAACGCGCCCGCGCCCTTTTGGCCCCCTGAAGGAAATACCCATGTCAGCCCATCGCATTGCCTTTCAGGGCGTTCTTGGCGCCTATTCTGACCTCGCCTGCCGCGCTGCCTATCCGGGATCAGAGACCTTGCCCTGCCCATCCTTTGAAGCAGCCATGGCAGCGCTGCGCGATGGGCAATGCGATCTGGCCATGCTGCCTTGCGAGAACTCGCTGGCCGGCCGCGTGCCGGATATTCACCGCATGCTGCCCGATTCCGGGCTTTTCGTGGTGGGCGAGCATTTCCAGCGTGTGGAACATTGCCTGCTGGCACCGAAGGGCGCGAGCCTTGCCACGCTGAAGCGCGCCCATAGCCACCCGGTCGCGCTTGGCCAGGTGCTGCGCCTGCTGAAGGATATGAACCTGACCCCGGTGATCGAGGCCGATACGGCCGGTGCTGCGGCGCTGATCGCTGAACGTGGCGGGGTGGAAGATGCCGCCATTGCCAGCGAATTGGCCGCCGAAATCTACGGCTTGGAAGTGCTGAAGCGGAATGTGGAGGATGAGACGCATAACACCACGCGCTTTTACGTCATGGCGCGTGACAGGGCGGATGCGCCGGCGGATGCGCCCAATGTGGTGACCACCTTTGTGTTTCAGGTCCGGTCCATCCCAGCCGCGCTTTATAAGGCTTTGGGCGGCTTTGCCACTAATGGGATCAATATGACCAAGCTGGAAAGCTACATGGTGGGCGGGCGCTTCGCCGCGACGCAATTCCTCTGCGATGTGGACGGCCACCCGGATCAGCCAGGGCTTCGCCGCGCTTTTGAGGAGCTGGCCTTTTTCTCCTCCTCCATGAAAATCCTGGGCGCCTATCGCGCGCATCCCTATCGGCTGGAGCAATCGATTCCGGCGGAATAAGGGCGCGCTTGGCGAAAGCCCTTTCCCTGAGCGGATGGGCAGGCTAGAAGCGTCGACGGGGACCCGTAGCTCAGCTGGATAGAGCGTTGCCCTCCGAAGGCAAAGGTCGTACGTTCGAATCGTATCGGGTCCGCCAAGTTTTCTGCCATTGCTGGTTTGGGCAGGCAGGTTGGGGTCAATCCGTCAGCAACCACATCAACCAGAGCGACAGGCTTGGGAACACCACCACCAGCCCAAGACGCAGCACATCCGCCAGCACAAAGGGAGCAACCGCGCGATAGGTGGCGAACATCGGCACATCACGCGCAATAGCATTCACGACAAAAACATTGAGGCCGATGGGCGGTGCCGTCAGGCCAATGCCGCAGACGATCAGCACCAATATGCCAAACCATACCGCCACATCATCCGGCGCCATGCCAAAATCAAGCGCGGTGATGATGGGAAAGAACACTGGCAAGGTCAGCAGAATCATCGCCAATTCATCCATCACCGCACCAAGCAGGATATAGAATGCAAGCAGCATGATAAGTACCGCATGCGGTGGCAGGCCAAGCCCGGCAATGGCTTGCGCGGCTTCCATCGGCAATTGCGAAAAGGCGAGGAAGGCGTTGAATACCTCGGCGCCCAGCAGAATGACGAAAATCATCGCGGTCGTTTCGGCGGTGCGGATCAGGGCCGTGCCGAATTCCTTGAAGCCGATGCTGCGCCGCGCTAGCCCAACCAAAAGCATGGCGGTGGCGCCGGCAGCCGCGCCTTCGGTTGGCGTGAAAATGCCACCATAAATGCCGCCCAGCATGACAATGGTGACCACGGCCGCCGGCCACGCGCCGGCCAGCGCGCGCCAGCGTTCCGCCATGGGGAGTTTCTCACTCGGCGGTGCAAGGCTCGGGTTACGCCGCACCATGTAGGCGATGACGCACAGATAGAAGGCGGTGGCGAGCACGCCCGGAATCAGCGCGGCCTGAAACAGCTTGACGATATTCTGTTCGGTGGAAATCGCATACACGACCAAGATCACCGAAGGCGGTATCAGAATGCCAAGCGTGCCGCCCACCGCGATGGTGCCGGTCGCAAAGCCAAGATCATAGCCATAGCGACGGAATTCCGGCAGCGCCGTGCGCCCAAAAGTTGCTGTTGTGGCAACGGAAGAACCACAAATAGCGCCAAAGGCGGTGCAGGCGCCAATAGTACTGGAAGCAAGCCCGCCGCGCCGATGCCCGATCCAGGCGCGTGCGGCGCGAAACAAATCGGTGGAAAGCCCGGAAACTTCAGCCAGCGCACCCATCAGAATGAACAGTGGAATAACTGACAGCGTGTAATTGGCGAAATTATGATAGGGCGTGGTTTTGATGTAGGATAGAAAGGCTTGCAGGCTGGTCAGATGAATATAGCCAAGCGCACCCACCACCAGCATCGCAAGCCCAACCGGCATGCGGAGCGCAATCAGCCCCAGCATGGCGGCAAAGCCGAGAATGGCGATTTCCATCCCGCTCATGCACGGCCCCGGAAACGCACAAGGGCCATGGCAAGTGCGATAAGCGCAGTAAAGCCAGCCAAGACCGCACAAGCGCCAATGGCTGGCGCAATCGGCAGCAGCAAAACCATGGTGGTGGTGCTGCTCTGCGCCGCTTCCCGGGCGCCAGCGCCAAGCCGCCAGGCGATCAGCGCCATCATCGCGGCAAAAACCACTTCCCAGATCGCATCCAGCGCGGCTTGAAAGCGCGGTGGCAGCCTTGTGGTGAAGCTATCCACCATCACATTGCCGCGCCGCGCCTGGCACCATGGCATGAAGGCAAAGACAATCAGCGCCACACCCATTTGCACGAATTCAAAATCCCCGCGCACGCCACCCAATCCAAGTGCGCGCAAGGTAATGGACGTACTGACCAGCAGCGCGAGGCAAACCGCCAAAGCACCACCGAATAGCGCCAGCAGGCGCGCCAGCCGATCCAGCAGGCGCAGCCCGGTTTCCGAATCAGCCGCCGCCGGATTATCGCTCACGCGTGTTTTTGCAGCGCCGCACGCGCATCCGCCATCAGGCGTTCGGCAGGCAGGCCGCGTTCTGTCGCCTGCCTCAGCCAAGTGTCGGTGACACCTTGGGTGGCGGCGCGAAAGCGTGTCACTTCCTCCTCCGGCAGGGTGGTGATGGTATTGCCCTGGCGTGCTCGCACAATGGCAAGCGTTGCTTCCGCCGCTGCATCCCAAGCCTCTCCCGCCATGGTGGCGGCGACCATGCCGGCATGGGCATCGAGAATCTGGCGAAGATCAGCCGCCAGACCATCATAACGCGCGCGGTTCATCGCGAGCACGAAGGTCGCGGTGTATAGCGTAGGCGAGCCCGGAATTTCGGTATGGTAGCGCACCAATTCATGTACGCGGATTGCGGGCACCACTTCCCAGGGCACCACTGTGCCATCCAATACGCGCTGCGCTAAGGATTCCGGGACTTGTGGAATCGGCATGCCGATGGCCTGCGAACCAAGCGCGCGTAAGGCTTCGCCGCAAAGCCGCGTTGGAAAGCGCAATCGTAACCCGGCCATATCTTCAAGCCGTGCAACGCGCTTATTGGCATGGATCACACCATGATCATGCGCCCACCAGCATAGCGGCTTCACCTCCCGGAATTCCTCAGCCAGATGCTGTTCGCCGAATTCCTGCAGCGCGCGGGAATTGGTGACAGCACGACGAGAGGCGAAGAAGGGAAGTTCAAAGGTTTCGATGCGCGGGAACCGGCCGGGCGTATTGCCTGGCAGCGTCCAGACAATATCCGCAACGCCATCACGCGCCTGATCAAAAAGCTGCGGCGGCGCACCGCCAAGCTGCATGGCGGGGAAAATCTGGATGCGCAGCCGCCCGCCCGAGGCTTGTTCAATCCGCTGCGCCCAGGGGGCGAGGAAGCGCTGCTGCCCATTGGATGCAGGCGGCAGGAAGTGATGCAGGCGAAGCGTGACTTGCGCCTGCGCCTTCAGATCACGAACCACAAGCGGGCTGGCAAGCACGCCAGCGCCAAAAGCCATGAGATGGCGGCGGGACAGGGTCATGGGCGCTCCTTGTTTGTGCGGCGATCTGGCCCATTGGCGAGATGCAGGCGCACCAAGCCCGATGTGCTGACCACTTTCTTATGCTGATTCGGTAGCATCCCGGCCCAGTGCCAGCAAGCGAAAACCGGCCCCTGGTCCTGGCTTGGTTTTAAAAGGCTAGCCCAACATAGTTTTCCGCCAGCGCCGCCTGCGCCGCTTCTGATTGCATCAGATAGGCAAGCTCGGCCCCGCGCAGCCGCTCATCAAAGGCACTTTCGGCGCCATCAAAGCGGTGCAAAAGGCTGGTGAACCACCAGCTGAAACGCTCGGCCTTCCAGATGCGCGAGAGCGCGCGGGGCGAGTAATGCGCCAGCGCCGCATCCTGGCCGGTGCGGAAAAATTCTGTCAGCGCTTCCAGCAGATAATACACATCAGACGCTGCCAGATTGAGCCCCTTCGCCCCGGTGGGCGGCACGATATGCGCGGCATCACCGGCAAGGAATAACCGCCCGAAGCGCAGCGGTTCCGCGACAAAACTACGAAGTGGCGCGATACTTTTTTCAAGCGAGGCTCCGGTCGTGAGCGCTGCAGCCGCTGCCGGGTCTAGCCGCCGGCGCAATTCCGCCCAGAAGGCGTCATCGGACCAATTGGCAGCGCTGTCATTCAAATCGCATTGCAGATAGTAGCGGCTGCGGCTTTTGCTGCGCATGCTGCAAAGTGCAAAACCGCGCGGATGGCGGACATAGATCAATTCATGATCCACCGGCGGCACATCCGCCAAAAGCCCGAGCCAGCCGAAAGGATAGAGTTTCTCGTAAAGCGTAATGGCGGCGGGCGGCACGCTCGCGCGGCAAATGCCGTGAAAGCCATCGCAGCCGGCGATGATGTCGCAGGTCAATTCATGCGTGGTGCCATTGGATTCAAAGCGCAGTTTCGGTGTCGCCGTATCAAAATCCAAAGGCGTGACATTCTCGGCCTCATAAACCGTCACAAGGCCAGCTTCGGCCCTTGCCTGCATCAAATCGCGGGTGATTTCCGTCTGGCCATAGACCGTAACGATCTTGCCGCCCGTATGACGGCTGAGATCTATGCGCTGCCGTTCACCATCCACGCATAGCGAAAACCCGTGATGCACCAGGCCTTCGGCGCGCATGCGCGTACCAACCCCGGCCTGATCCAGAAGCGCGGCGGTGGTTTGTTCAATCACGCCGGCGCGAATGCGGCCCAGCACGTAATCCGCGCTGCGCTGTTCCAGAATGACTGCGTCAATGCCGGCCTTATGCAACAATTGCCCAAGCAACAGCCCCGCCGGGCCGGCGCCTATAATCGCAACCTGGGTACGCGTTGGAGAACGCATGAACTGCCCCCTAAGCCGGCCCTGGGCCATGTGGTGATTCCGCTTGACGCGCCTTGCGGCTAGCCCTCTCATAATTGCCCAGGCGCAGGGAAGCCATAGCAGGCAAGCGCCGGACAGGAAACTTCCAGGGAAGATACCGCCCATGCCTTGTTTTGACCTTGGCAGCCTTGCCGCAATGCCGCGCCCGCTGGAATGCTGGGAGTGCAGCTGATGACCGGGGATGACTTCATCCAGCGCGATCTGGCGGCGCATCCGTTGCCGATTTCACCGGGCTACAAGACCAGCATGTTCCGCGGGCCGACGCGCCCGCCGCTGTCCTTGAAGACCGGGATGGCCGACCTAACCGGCCCGATTTTTGGCGCGCAGGAGCTCGGCGCGCGCGACAATGATCTGATCCTGAACTACGCCAAGGAAGGCTTGCCGATAGGCGAGCGTATCATCATTCATGGCCGTGTGCTGGATGGCTATGCGCGCCCCTTGCGCGGTGTCTTGGTAGAGATTTGGCAGGCGAATGCTTCGGGAAAATATCGCCACCGCAATGATGGCTATATCGGCACGGTTGATCCGAATTTCGGCGGGTGTGGTCGCTGCCTGACGGATGGCGACGGGCGCTATGTTTTTCGCACCATCAAGCCTGGTCCCTATCCCTTCCGCAACAAGGTGAATGATTGGCGCCCGGCACATATGCATTTTTCGGTCTTCGGCCATGGTTTCGCGCAAAGGCTGATCACGCAAATGTACTTTGCAGGCGATCCGCTGATCCGCCATGACAGTATCCTGAACACCATCCCCGATGAAGCCGCGCGTGATCGGCTGGTCGCGCGGCTTGATCTTGCGGCATCGGTGCCGCTGGACACACTCGCCTATCGTTGGGATATCGTGCTGCGCGGTACACGCGCGACCGTATTTGAAAACAAGCTGCAAGGGAATTGACCCGCCATGATAACGCCCGATGCGCTTGGCTATTTGCCGGAAACGCCATCCCAAACCGCCGGACCCTTTGTCCATATCGGCCTTATTCCGCGTCAGGCCGGGTTTGATATTTTCGAAAATAATCTTGGCACTATCGCACTTTCGCCCGAGATCAGAGGGGAGCGTATTCGCATCGAAGGACGGATTTTCGATGGCACTGGCGCGGTTATCCGCGATGCCTTGGTGGAAATCTGGCAAGCGGATTCCTTTGGCCGCTTCAATCATCCTGCCGATGATGCACCTGGCCCGCGTGATGCGCCGTTTCGTGGCTGGGGGCGCACAGGCACGGATTTTGAGACCGGCACATGGTCCTTCTCCACGATCAAGCCAGGCCGTGTAGCGAGGCGGCATGGTGAGGGGAGCCTCGCGCCGCATATCCTGATCTGGATCGTTGCGCGTGGCATCAATCTTGGCCTGCTCACGCGGCTTTACTTCGAAGATGAAGCGGCGGCCAATGCGGAAGACCCGGTGCTACGCCTGATCGAACAGCCGGAACGGCGCCGGACGCTGATAGCACGCCGCGCGCCGGGTGATGAAAACACCTATGTATTCGATATTCATTTGCAGGGCGCGGAGGAGACAGTTTTCTTCGACGTCTGAAACAAAAAGCGGGGAGGGAAAGTCATGATCAATCGTCGGGATCTGATAACCGGGATGGCGGCGGTACCGTTGATGATCCGTGGTGCTTGCGCCCAAGGCGCTGATTGGATGCCAAGCCGGCCTATTCGCCTGGTGGTGGGTTTCGCTGCCGGAGGGTCCACCGATACAACCGGGCGCTTGATGGCGCAGGCGCTGTCGGCTGCCCTGCCGCAACCCGCAGTGGTGGAAAACCGTGTTGGCGCAGCGGGCAATATCGCAACCGAACATGTGGCGCGCAGCGCGCCAGATGGACATACGCTGGTCGTCGCCTCCATGGGCTCTCAGGCGGTGAATGCGGCGCTGTATCGCAACCTGCCCTTTGATCCGGTGAAGGATTTCACCGCCGTGTCGCTGTTTGTCAAAAGCTCCAACATGCTGGTGGCGCATCCTGGCTTTCCAGCACGCACTTTGGCCGATCTGGTGGCGCTGGCGCGCGCTAATCCTGGGCGTGTCAATGTCGGTACGGCGGGGGCGGGGTCGTCGCAACATTTTGCCGCCGCGCTGTTCGAACATTTGGCGCAGGTGCAGCTCACGCATATCAATTATCGCGGCGGTGCGCCGGCCATGACGGATCTTGTGGCCGGGCGCGTGGATATTGTGTTCTCACCGATTGTCGAGACGGTGCAGCAAATCCGCGCCGATCAGGTGCGCGCCCTGGCCATCACGCGGGCACAGCGCGCGCCCGAATTTCCTGATGTACCAGCGATTGCGGAAGTGGTGCCGGGCTATGAATTTTCCTCCTGGCTTGGCGCTTTTGCGCCGGCGGGAACGCCGCCCGCCGCAGTGCAACGCATGTCACAAGCCCTCGCCGCTGGCCTGCGAGACCCGCAGATACGCGAACGCGTGCTCTCCCTTGGCTATGAACCTGTTGGCAGCACGCCAGAGGAATTCACCAGCTTCTTCGCCGCTGAAATGCCACGTGTTGCGGAGTTGGTGCGGATTTCGGGCGCCAAGGTTGAATGATACGCGCTGGAGCCGACCCATGCCAAAGACAAGATCGCCCATGACTGCGCTGGCTTACATGTCTGGCTTCGGCAATTCCTTCGAGACTGAGGCGCTGCCCGATGCGCTACCGATCGGGCGCAATTCACCGCAAAAATGCAATTACGGTCTTTACGCCGAACAGCTTTCCGGTTCGGCATTTACCGCGCCGCATGGCAAGAATGAGCGATCCTGGCTTTATCGTATTCGCCCATCGGTGAAACATTCCGGCTTTTATCGCGCGGTTGATCCGGGCCTCATCCGCACCGCCCCCAATGCCGCAGAACGCCAACCCTTGCTTGGGCAGATGCGTTGGGGGCCCTTGCCTATGCCACGCAAGCGGCTCAGTTTTGTCGAAGGTCTCACCACCATCACCACGGCGGGCGATTCCGATACGCAAACCGGCATGGCCGCGCATATCGCCTGCATCACCCGGTCCATGCAGCGCGAGTATTTCTGCAACGCAGATGGCGAATTGCTGATTGTCGCGCAACAGGGGCGGCTTCGCTTTTGCACCGAATTTGGCGAGATCGAGATTGAGCCAGGCGAGATTTGCGTCATACCGCGCGGTATTATGTTTTGCTGCAAGATTCCGGATGGGCCCGCACGCGCCTATGTTTGTGAAAATTATGGTGGGCCTTTCACCCTCCCTAATCGCGGCCCTATTGGTGCCAATTGTCTTGCCAATCCGCGCGATTTTCTGACACCCGTTGCCGCCTATGAGGATGAAGAAGCGCCCTCAAGCCTATTCGTCAAATGGGGTGGCGATGTTTTTGTGACCGAGATCGGCCAATCGCCCCTGGATGTGGTTGCCTGGCATGGGAATTACTATCCCTACAAATATGACCTCAGGCGCTATGCTGCTGTTGGTTCCATTTCCTTTGATCATCCGGACCCTTCGATTTTCACAGTGCTAACGTCCCCGTCTGGGGAGGAAGGCACCGCTAATATTGACTTTGTGATCTTTCCGGAACGCTGGATGGTGGCAGAAAACACCTTCCGTCCACCCTGGTATCATCGCAATGTCATGAGTGAATTCATGGGCCTGATCTACGGCGTTTATGATGCAAAGCCGGAGGGTTTCGTCCCCGGTGGGTTTTCGCTGCATAATCAGATGCTGCCCCATGGGCCGGACGCGGCGGCGTTTGAACATGCCTCCAACACTGCATTGAAGCCGGTCAAGCTGACTGGCACCATGGCTTTTATGTTCGAAACACGCTTCCCGCAACGCGTCACTGCGCATGCCGCGAAGCTGCCCGGCTTGCAGAAGAACTATATCGGCTGCTGGGACGGTTTGCAGAAGCGCTTCAACCCAAAGAAGAAGCAGGCCTGGTGAGATGAATGTGATTCCACCCAATCAGGATCGGCTGGTGCTGCTCGGCACCAAGGGTGGGCCTGCCATTCGCAAGGGCGGGCCTTCGCCAACGGCGCATTTGCTCGAAATTGGCGGTCATCCCTATGTGATTGATTGCGGGCTTGGCGTGACGCGCGCCCTGGTGGAGGCCGGTATGCCCTTGCCTGCCTTGCGCAGCATCATCATCACGCATCTGCATTCGGATCACGTGCTGGAAATGGGACCGCTGATCCATACCGCCTGGACTGCCGGCTTGAAGGAAAAAGTTGTGGTGCATGGGCCAGCCGGCACACGCGCTGTCTGGAATGGTTTTCTGGCCTCACTTTCCTACGACATTGCGATCCGCATCGAAGATGAAGGCCGGCCGGATCTGGCCGCGATGGTAGAGGTGCTTGAATATGCCGAAGGCCATGTCTTCACCGATGCACGCGTGAAGGTTTCGGCCCTGCGGGTGAAACATCCCCCGGTGATGGAATGTTTCGCGCTGCGCTTTGATCATGCTGCGGGTTCGGTGGTTTTCTCGGCAGATACTACCTATTTCCCACCGCTTGCTGCCTTCGCGCGTGGCGCGGATATTCTGGTGCATGAGGCGATTTATGAACCAGGTGTGGACCGGCTGGTGGCGCGTGTCGGCAATGGGGCTCGGTTGAAGCAGCACCTGCTGAATAGTCATACGCTCGCGGAAGATGTTGGGCGCATCGCGGCGGAGGCCGGCATAGGGCTGCTCGCGCTCAATCATCTGGTGCCGGCGGATGATCCGCTGGTGACGGAACAGCATTGGGTGGAAGCGGTGCGCAGCCAATATGCCGGGCCATTGGCTATTGGGCGCGATGGTCGGGTGCTGCCACTTGCTAGCCCGAGCGCATGAAGCCTGCCGAGCCCTTCGCGCGTTTCGCCTATCAACGCCACGCCGATCAGGCGCGTGCCACCCCTGCATCCCATCCCGTGGTGATTATTGGCGCGGGGCCGGTTGGTCTGACGCTTGCCATTGATCTCAAGCTCCGGGGCATTGACTGCGTGCTGCTGGATGATCAGGACCGCATCGGAGAGGGTTCGCGCGCCATCTGTTTCGCCAAGCGCACGCTGGAGATTTGGGATCGCCTTGGCTGTGCCGCGCCGATGCTGGACAAGGGCGTGTGTTGGAATATCGGCAAGGTGTTTCAGGGCGAAGACCTGCTCTATCAGTTTGATCTACTGGCGGAACCTGGCCACAAAATGCCGGCCTTCATCAATTTGCAGCAATATTACGCGGAGAAATTTCTAGTGGATCGTGCCCAGGCTTTGGGCGTTGATCTACGCTGGCTCAACCGTGTGATCGGCCTGCAATCAGGCGCACAAGGCGCATGCATCACGGTTGAAACGCCCGATGGCAGCTATTCGCTAGATGCACGCTTTGTCATTGCCTGCGATGGCGCACGTTCGCCCATGCGCAGCATGCTCGGCCTTGAATTCAAGGGCGAACAGTTTGAGGATCAGTTTCTAATCGCTGATGTGCGCATGACAGCTGATTTCCCGGTGGAACGCTGGTTCTGGTTCGATCCGCCTTTTCATGGCGGCCAATCCTGCCTTTTGCACAAGCAACCCGATGATGTCTGGCGCATTGATCTGCAGCTTTCACCAGATGCGGATACGGAATATGAGAGGCGGCCCGAAGTGGTGCGCCCGCGCATTGCACGCATGTTGGGCCATGGCGCATTCGATTTGGAATGGATTTCCGTCTATCGCTTTCAGTGCCGCCGGCTTGAACGCTTTGTGCATGGCGCAGTGATTTTCGCGGGTGATGCCGCGCATCAAGTCTCGCCATTCGGCGCACGGGGCGCCAATTCCGGCGTGCAGGATGCCGATAATCTCGGCTGGAAACTCGCTGCAGCGTTGCGCGGCAGGGCAGGGCTGATCGAAAGCTATGATCAGGAACGTTCGCAAGCCGCAGATGAGAATATCCTGAATTCCACACGCGCCACTGATTTCATCGCGCCCCGCCACAAGGCAGAGGTGCGGTTTCGAAATGCGGCGCTGGCGCTCGCGCGGCAGACGGAATTCGGCAAGCGCTTTGTCAATTCCGGCAGGCTTTCAACACCAACCACCTATGCCGATAGCCCCTTATCAACAAAGGACGCTGCGCCGTGGTCTGCCGGCCCACTGCCCGGCGCGCCCATCCCGGATGCGCCCTTGGGTAATGGCTATCTGAGTGAAAGGCTTGGGGATGGTTTCGCCCTGCTGCATTGGCGTGCCTGTGCTGCGGCGGCCGAGGCGCTTACAGTTGTTGATGTATCAGACAAGGATGAAGCCTTGATTGCGCGTTTTGGCCTCACGCTCGGGGCTGGCTATCTCATTCGCCCAGACCGCCATGTCGCGGCGCGGTTTCACCAGATGGAGCCGGGGGCGCTGAGCGCGGCGCTCAGCCGGGCAGGTGCGGCATGACGGGGCTTGATACCAAGCCGCGCTTCGCTGATCCCGATGCGGCTTATCGCGCCATTATTGAGGCGCATCGCGGCCTGAGTGAGAATGAAAGCGCTGATCTGAACGCGGCTTTGGTGCTGATTCTGGCCAATCAGCTTGGTGATTTGGCGCTGCTGCGCGAAGCCCTGGTGCTGGCGCGCGCCACGCTTGCGCAAGGACACAGGAAATAGAACGCCGCAGCGGCTTTACCTTTGGCGCGGATCGGGCCAGCCTTTGGCCATGACCCTCACCGCCGCGATCATCCCCGTGACACCCTTCCAGCAAAACTGCGCCCTGATCTGGGATCAGGACACCAAACACGGCGTCGTGATAGACCCTGGCGGCGATGTCGCGCGCATTGAAGGCGCCATTGCTGAAGCGGGTATCACCATTGAGCGCATCCTGCTGACGCATGGTCATATGGACCACGCCGGCGGTGCCGCGGAATTGGCGGAAGTGCTGGGCAATATCCCGATTGAAGGCCCGCATCGCGCCGATGCCTTTCTGTTGGATGGCCTGGTGGAACAGGGTGCAAAATACGGCCTCGCATGCCGCGCCGTGACACCCAGCCGCTGGCTTGAAGAAGGCGAACAGGTGGACATCGCCGGCATTGCCTTTGATGTGCTGCATTGTCCGGGCCATACGCCGGGGCATGTGGTTTTCGTAAACCCTGACATGGGCATCGCGATTGTGGGTGATGTGCTGTTTCAGGGCTCCATTGGGCGCTCGGATTTTCCCTATGGTGATACCGCGGCCTTGCTGAATGCCATTCGCACAAAGCTGTTTCCACTGGGTGATCATATCCAATTCCTCTGCGGCCATGGGCCTGCTTCCAGCTTCGGTGCGGAACGGCAGAGCAATCCTTTTGTCGGAGAAAATGCGCCATGACCCCGGTGATTGAAACCGATGCACCGCCTTTGCCGGTTGTGCAGCCGGAATTGGTTGGCATGTCCGCCGCAAGGCTCGCGCGTATTCGCCCGGCCATGGAACGCGAAATGGCCGCCGGCAGGTTGCCGGGCTGCGTTGTTGCCATCGCGCGTGATGGCAAGCTTGTGCATCTGGAAGCGATTGGCGCGCGCGATCCCGTATCCGGCGCACCGATGCAAGCGGATGCGATATTCTCCATCGCCTCCATGACCAAGCCCGTCACCGGCGTGGTGGCGCTTTCGCTGATTGAGGAAGGCCGGATGTTGGTGACAGACCCGGTCGGGGCCTGGCTGCCGCCGTTGATGCAAATGCAGGTGGCGAGACCAACGCCCGCGATGCTGTCTGGCCAGGGCCCAATTGAAACCGAAGCCGCGAAGCGCCCGATGACTGTACAGGATGCCATGCGCCACACAACCGGCTTGGTTTATGGCGGGCGCGATGGCTCGGCGGTCCATGCCGTGGCACCACCCGGTTCCTTCTGGGTCGCCGAGAATATGGATACCGAAGGCTTTGCGCAGACCCTTGGCGGCCTGCCGCTCCGCCACCACCCCGGCACGGTTTGGGAATATGGGCTTTCCACTGATGTGCTGGGTGCCGTTGCGGAACGCGCGGGCGGCGCCTCACTTGGCGCCCTGATGCGGGAACGGGTTTTTGCGCCACTTGGCATGGCGGAAACCGGCTATGTGCTGCCAGCGGAGAAACTCGCGCGCTTTGCCTGTCCCTTCGCGAAAGACCCGATCATGGGCGTGCCGCAATCTGTCGAAGCGCCGCTCAGCGCACCAAAGATGGAAACCGGTGGCGCGGGTTTAGTTTCAACCGCTGCCGATTATCTCCGCTTTGCTGAAATGCTGCGCGCTGGCGGTGTCTTGAATGGCGTGCGCGTGCTGGCGCCGCAAACGGTTGCCTGGATGGCATCAGATCATTTGCAGGGCATTGAAAATCGTGTGGCCAGCATGGACCCTGCCTTGGATGGTTATGGCTTTGGTCTGACAGTCGCGGTGCGGCTTTCGCGCGGAGGATCGGGCCTTATGGGCGCGCCCGGAGCCTTTGGCTGGTCTGGCGTCTGGGGCACCTATTTCTGGGCCGATCCAGCTGAACGGCTGAGCGTTGTCTTCATGGCCCACGCACCTGGTGAATTGCGCCAGTACTATCGCCGCCTGATCAATATGCTGACCTATCAGGCGATTGAGGGCTAAGCCATCCTTCGCTGGGTGGCTTATTCCCGATCCGAAGGCTTACCGGACCCCAGTGATCACGCCTGCCTTGGATGTTACGTTTACGCATCAGCGGGAATAAGAATCACCGGTTGGTTCAGGCAGGCGCAAACAGCGCCAGGACGGCGGCAAGACTGGTATCGCCGATCAGGATAACGTCATCCCCCGCGCCACCATCAATAGTAGCGGCGCCAATGTCAGCGCGCAGAAGATCATTTCCATCTCCGCCGAAAATCCGATCATCCCCGCCTAAGCCATTCAGGGTATCATTCCCCGCATCACCGGACATGGTATTTGCGCCCTGATTGCCCAGGATCATGTCGTTCGCTGTACTGCCGGTGATGCTGATACCCTCTGCGCCCTGGGCGATCACGACAAATTCTATATTCGTCGGGAAGGAAAGACTCGAAGTGGCAATCAGCGTATCTGCGCCGCTATCGGCGGCTTCATTCAACTGATCGGCGCCCGTTACATTAACGTAAAGATCATTGCCCGTACCACCGCTTAGGCTATCGCTGCCGGCGCCGCCTTCAAGCGTATCATTGCCCGCGCTGCTATCGAGTGTATCCGCGCCGGCATTACCACGCAGCAGATTGGCGCCGGCAGAGCCAAGGATGCTATCGGCACCACCGCCGCCATAGGCGTCTTCAATCGTCACATCACGGGCAATGGAGATATTGTTGCGCAGCCCACCGACTGAGGAGAAGGCTTCCTCATTCAGATTAATCCATTGCGTTTCATCATAGCCAGAAAAATCGAACACATCGCGGCCGCCGGCATCCCAGACGGAAAAGACAATTTGCTGATCCGCGCCTGTAATGAAAAAAGCCTCACCCGCATTGGCGTTGAAGCCATAGATATTGTCGCCCGCGCGCGTATTCATATTGGCGCCATAAAGGCGCTGGATGGCGGCAATGTCATATAGCAACGGCGTGGCCGCGCTGGCCGTCCCATGGGCGGCGTGGGTGATATTGGCTGAAAAATAGCTCATCAAGGTGTATTGTTCAGAATCCTCGTAGAAAATCGCATCGCGCGCATAGGCGGTATAGGTACCGGTGCCGCCGATATTGTAATCGCCTGGATGCGACAGGCCAAGCGCATGACCGATCTCGTGCATGTAGAATTCGAGACCGCCATTTTCGCTGGTGGGTGCCGTGGCTAGTGTTTTTTGTGCATTGAGGTAAACATAATTCTGTGCAACTCCGTTATTGACTCGCCAAGAGCCATAGCCAGCGGCATTGGCCGGGCCGGAGCCGGATGTAGCGGCGGTATAATTCCATAATGTGAATTGCGCATTATTGCTGTATTGGCTGTTCTCATCCTGCACCCGCGTCAGGGTAATGTTGGCCACGTCCTGCCACTGCCGCATTGCGTAGAGCGCCGCAGAGATCTGGGCATCGGTGAAGCGCGAGAAGCCAGAGGCACCTGAATCCATGCTTGGCATGCCATTTGTCGTATCACGAAAGGCAAATGTTATGGTGAGCGAATTGCCGAGACCAATGGTAAAGCCCGGGTTAGTGCTTGTGATATTGCGTGAAATCTGCGCGGCAGCGGTCGCCCAATCATATTCGGGCAACGGCTCATCGAAGGGGCTCGCGATTATCGGGGGCAAGGTCAACTCATTTGGCGCACCAGAAGAGGGAAAAAGTGACCCGCCCAGATTCGTCACGCGCGTGGCTTGAATGCCAGTACCACTACCATCAGCGGCAGCCGTACCCCCATAAACCGCAGCCACACCGTCATCCGCCAAGCGCACCAGCGTGAAGCTTGGTACGGCGGTATCGGGCAGCCTTGTGATGACGAAATCGCTGGCCCCGAGCGTACCATCCGGTTCAACCCAGCGTCCACGGATCGTGTCGGTTGAACCATCTTCAAAGGAATGCCACCAAACCAGTCGCCGCCAATCCGTAAAATTGAGGATAGAAGGGGAGCGTTGATCATTCGCGGTTGTGGTGTTGAAAACGAAGTCCTGATTGAGCGACGAAGGCGCACCATCCGAGCCAATATAGCGCGCGCGGATCGTGGTGCCTGACCCATCGCCAGTATCAGTGGATTGCCAGACCTCCAGCACCCGGCTGTCAGCAAGGCGGCTGACCCGAACGCCGGTCTGGTTACCAGTTGAAGTAGTATTGACCAGAAAATCCTGATTGGATGAGCCGATGGTTACCGGCGTCAAATCCCCATTAGTGCCAACCGAAAATACACGGTTGCGGATTTCAGTGCCGTTGGCGCCGCCCTCTGGCGATTCAAAACGCAGCACCAGATTATTATTGGAGAGGCTCTGGAACCCAATCGACTCCGGCGTTCCGGTAAGAGTTGTATTGAGCTGCACTTCGCTGGTGGTACGCGCAGCAAGAGTCGCAGGATCAAGGCTTCGCCCAAAAATCTCTCCATCATTCTGGTAGGCAACAATAATCGAACCGGTATTGCCGCTCCTTTGGGTGAAGTTGTATGAACCATCCGCGCCACTGGAGCTAAGTTGAACCTCTCCGGTCAAGGCCACGCCATCCGCGCTGAAGCGCCTGCCAAAAAGGTGCGAATTGCCTGAATTGGCGGGATCGGGTGAGCGCCAAGTGATCAGCACGGACCCATCATTCAGCGCAAGGGAACTGATGCCGGTCTGCGTACCTGCGGTTGTCTCATTCACCCTGATGTCAGGCCCAATGGCTGACCCATCCAGGCGAAAAAACCGCGCTCTGATGTCTTGGCCATCATCGGCAGTACTGCTGGACAGGAAGGAGATGACGAAATTGCCACCTGTCAGGCTGGAGATGACACCAGAGTTCTGATTGCCGTTCGTGGTGCTGGTCACCCCAAAGCCATTCGCCTCCGCTTCAGGCAGTTCTAGTGGCGGCGGGGGATGGATATGATCATGTTCATCATCGTGGTCATCAGAATGAGGCATGGGCATCACCATGAATATTACTTAATGAATTAATTGAACATGCACGCGTAATGTCTGGCAAGTATGAAATATTGGCAATTTATCTGCGTCTCCCGCCCTGTCTTGCCCCACACACCCTCGCGTCAGGGGCCAGCGCCGGCCGGCCTACCCGCACCGGTAAACTGCAAGGCCGCCAAGCGCGCATAAAGCCCGCCTTCAGCCAGCAGCGCCTCATGCGTGCCGGTTGCGATGATCCGGCCCCGATCCATCACCACAATCCGGTCCGCGCGCCGTACGGTCGCCAGCCGATGCGCTACCGTGATGCTGGTGCGCCCCTCGCAAAGCCGCGTGAGCGCTTGTTGCACCGCAAATTCGCTTTCCGCATCCAAGGCGCTGGTCGCCTCATCCAACAGCAACACCGTGGGGTCGCGCAGGATGGCGCGCGCAATCGCAATGCGTTGGCGCTGCCCGCCGGAAAGCGTCACACCGCGCGTGCCAAGCTCGGTCGCATAGCCCTGCGGCAGGGAAGCGATGAATTCTGCCGCGGCAGCGGCCTCGGCGGCTGCCGCCACTTCCGCATCAGTCGCATCGGGCCGGCCGAGGCGAATGTTTTCGGCAATGCTCGCGCTGAAAATCACCGGCTCCTGCGGCACCAACCCCAGACGAGACCGCAGCGCGCGCGGGTCAAGCCGCGTGATCTCCGCCCCATCCAGCAGAATGCGCCCCGCGCTTGGGTCATAAAAGCGCAGCAGCAGGGACAGCACCGATGTCTTGCCGGCACCCGAGGGGCCAACCAGCGCAATCGCCTCACCTGGTTCAACGGTCAGGCTGAAATCAGTCAGTGCCGCGCTATCGGGGCGCGTCGGGTAGCGCAGCGTGACCGCTTCAAACACCACGCGGCCTTGCGCCGGCGGCAGCGGCACGGGGTTGGCCGGGGCGGCGATGGAAGGCGCAATCGCCAGCACTTCGCCAAGCCTGTCAGCCGCCGCCGCCGCGCGCTGAATCTCGCCCCATAATTCACTGACCGTGGCTCCGGAGGAGGCCATGAGTACGGCGTAAAAGACAAAGGCGGTCAGCTCCCCGCCGGAAATCCGCCCTTCGATCACATCGCGCCCGCCCACCCAAAGGCTGAAGGTCACGGCGCCAAAGCCCAGCAGAATGACCGCCAGGATCAAAAGACTGCGGGAGAAAACGCGCCGCAGGGCCGCGCGCACAGCTTCTTCCGATCCTGCGGCAAAGCGCGCGCGTGCGCGATCTTCCTGTGTGAAGGATTGAATGGCGCGAATGCCGCCCAGCGTTTCTTCCGCCTGCGCTGCCAGCGCGCCGATTCTCTCCTGCGCCGCCTTGGAAAGCCGCCTTTCGCGCCGGCCAAAAAATATCAGCGGCAGCACCACCAGGGGTAGGATCAGCGCAATCAACCCCGCGAGCTTCGCGCTTGTCAGCACCAGCATCAAGAAGGCACCAATACCGGTGATGGCTTGGCGCACCCCCATGGAAATGGCCGAACCAATCAGCGATTGCAGCAGCCCGACATCCGCCGTCAGTCGCGACATGACATCGCCGATGCGCGCGGTTTCGAAATAGCTGGGCGAAAGCCCGGTGACGTGATCGAAAAAGCGCTGGCGCAAATCTGCCGCCACGCGTTCGCCCAACCAGGACACCAGATAAAAGCGGGTGGTGGTGCTGATCGCCAAGGCACTCACCAAAACACCCATCACCAGCGCGGCGCGATCCAAGGCGCCTGGCCCGCCGGCAAAGCCATCATCAATCAGATGCTTGAGGCCCTGGCCGAGCGCCAATGTGAGGCCCGCCGCCAGCAGCAACGCCGCAATCGCGGCAAGCACGCGCGGCCAATAGGGTTTCAGCAGCGGCAGCAGCAGCCCAAGGGCGGCGAGGCTCGCGCGCGGGGCGGGCGTCACGTCTCAGAACGCCTTCGCGCATCTCGGCCGCGCATTCGCACGGCTGAAATGCTCTCGGCTGTTAATGGGTCGCATTTTCCGAGCCGCCAAGCCAAGCCGCTTGGCTTGAAGATGCTTCAAACGTGCTGCCCGCCATTGATGTGGATTTCCGCGCCATTCACATAGGAAGACGCCTCGGTGCAGAGGAAATAGATCGCCTGCGCCACTTCCTCTGGCCTGCCAAGCCGACGCATCGGGATTTGTTCCTGCACGATCTTCTCCGTGCCTGGGGACAGGATGGACGTATCGATCTCACCGGGTGAGATCGCATTCACCCGCACGCCACGCGGGGCGAAATCTGCCGCCATTTCGCGTGTGAGGGCGGCCAGCGCTGCCTTGGAAGTGGAATAGGCCGCGCCGGCGAAGGGATGCACCCGCCCGCCGGCGATGGAGGTCACATTCACCACCGAACCATTGGCGCGCGCCAATTCATCAACCAGCCCGCGCGCGAGCAGAATGGGAGCAAAGAAATTCACCTGAAAAACCCTGAGCCACCCATCCGCCGGCATGGCGAGCGTGCCAAGCCGCGCGCCACCTTCGCCCTTCGGCGAAATGGCTGCGTTATTCACCAGCGCATGCAGCATGCCGCCATCGGGGGCCAGGCGTTCGCGAATTTCCGGGACCATCGCCTCTGTGGCTGCGGGGTCACCCAGATCGAGTTGAATGTGATCCTCGGGCCCCATTTCCCAGGGGCATTGTTCCGGGAAGGGCTGACGGGAGACTGTAATCACGCGCCAGCCGGCCGCCGAAAAGCGCTTTACTGTGGCATGGCCTATCCCGCGGGAGGCGCCAGTCAGCAGCAGCACCCGGCGCGGTCCATTCGGCTTGCTTCGTCTTTCCATCATGGCACTGCACCTCCGGCCGCTGGTTCAGGGTTTATAGGCGCCCCGCCGCCTTTCGGGAACCGGCCCAAAATGCAAAAGGCCCGGCTACCAAGGGGCAACCGGGCCGCATGCAGGGAAAAGGAAAGGTTCAGGCCGCGTGCCGATCGGGCTTGGCAAGCGCGCGGCGGGCAGCAGCGGCCCAGGCCGGGGCAGCGCGCAGCAGCCGATCCAGGGCCGCTTCCGGCAGGGTTTCGGCATACTCCAGCGCCGTCACCGCTTCGGCATCCCAATGGCGGAGGATTTCACCCACGGCGCGCGAAGCGTCAGAAGACGGCAGATGCAGGCCAGCGGCCCGGCGCGCGGCGGTTAGGATGCGCCCAGCGGCTTCAAGCCGCGCACGCTCGACCGGGCAGGAATCGGCCAGTTCCGCAAGAATACGCTCGAGCCCTTGGGCGGCAGCATTATTGGAATTGGACATGATGATCCCCTTTGAAAAACGGTTGGCGCAGCCCTCCCCGGTGCGCGTAATGCTTAAATGGTAAGCAAAGGTGGCGATATCAAGGCTTGCGCTGCCTCAAATGGTCAAAATTTGACACGCTCATTCCGGCTCGATCCCCGCCGCCTTGATCTGCCGCGCCCAGGTTTCGATCTGGCTGCGGATAAAGGCGCCGAATTCCTCGGGCGTGGAGGTCACGCGTTCGATCCCAAAGGTCGCAAGCCGATCAGCGGTTTCTGGCCTTTCCCATACCTTGCGCAGCGCCGCATTCCAGGCAGTGACAACCTCCGCCGGCACGCGTGCCGGGCCAACGGCACCCATCCAGGACAGCAATTCAAAGCCGGGCAGGCCGGCTTCCGCGAGCGTCGGTTCATTCGGCAAAAGCGGGGTACGCGTGGCCGAGGTGATCCCAAGCGAGCGCAGCTTGCCTTCCTGCAAAAACCCACGCGAAGCCGCCACATCCACAATAATGCTTGTAACGCGCCCGGAAATCACATCCGTCATGGCGGGCGGCGTGGACCGATAGGGCACGTGCTCCATCTGGATATTGCCGAGAGAGGTCAGCATCGCGCCGCCCACAACGCCGGTGGTATTGCCCGACGCATAGGTCAGCTTGCCGGGCTGAGATCGCGCGAGTGCGAGGAATTCCTGCAAATTGCGCGCCGGCACCTGGTCATTCACCGCAAGCACAAAAATATAGGTGCCCATGCGCCCGATCGGGGTGAAATCATTGATGGCGTCATAGGTTGGGCGCTTCATCAAAGCCGGTGTCGCGCCATGCGGGCTATTCGTCGTGATCATCACCGTATGGCCATCGGGTGCGGCACGGGCGGTTGCGACCGCGGCAATCGCGCCATTGGCGCCTGGGCGGTTATCCACCACCACCTGAGATCCCCATTCCTGTTCCAGGAGCGAGGCCAAAAGGCGGGAAACGGAATCGGTCCCGGATCCCGCCGCAAAGGGGACAATCAGCGTCACAGGACGCGATGGCTTCCAGGCAGCCTGGGCGTGGGCTGCGAAGGGCAGCGCAGCGGCGGTACCAATCAGGGCGCGGCGGGACATCGGCAGAGTGCTGATCATCGGCATGACGTATTTCCTTTGTCGTTGGGCGCCTCATAAGCGGCGGGGCGGGGCGCTGTCCATGGGGTTCGCGCACTCGTCTTTCCCTGTGTTCCGGAGCAACATGGCGGGCATGACACAACGCATTGTGATCCATTGGGGGCTTTCATCCCTGCATGGCTGGGGGGTCTATGGGCTGAACCTTGCCATGGCCTGGGCCGGCGATGAGGCTGTGGAAGCGGTGACCGATTATGAGGTGAACCGGCAGCACATCACGCTAGACCCTCTGCAATGGCATGCACTGGCCGGGTTTCAGACGCGTTCGGCCAATCTGCGCGCGCAATTGCTAAGCCAAAAATCCGAACCCATCACGGTGAATGCTGCTCTGCTTGCGGCACTCGGCAATGATTTGCAGGCGCAACCAGGTCCGCATGGCGGCCCGCTAAAGGGCCACCCGAGCCTCGGCACCATCTTCTTCGAACGCGAAGCGCTTGGCCCCAAGGCGCGTGAAATCCTGGCCCCACATGCCGCCATCATCGCCGGGTCAAGCTGGAATGCGGAAGTGCTGCGTGCGCATGGCGTGCCCAAAGTGGAATTGGTGCTGCAAGGAATTGACCCCGCACTGTTTCACCCCGCGCCACGGCGCGGGCTTTTTCCGGGGCGCTTTGTGGCGTTCAGCGGCGGCAAGCTGGAAGCACGCAAGGGGCAGGATAATGTGATTGCTGCCTGGCGCATCTTTGCCGCGCGCCATCCGGACGCGCTGTTGATTTCGGCTTGGCATAATCACTGGCCGGAGGGCGCGCGCAGCATTGATGCGTCGCGCCGCGCCGTGCCGCTGCCTTTCCGTGCGGATGGCACGCCTGATATCGCGGCTTGGGTTGCGGCCAATGGCATCGGGGCCGAGCAATTCCTTGATCTAGGCATTGTGCCGAATGTGCTGATGCCCGCGATTTTGCGCGAAGCGGATGCGGCACTGTTTCCCAATCGCTGCGAAGGCGGCACCAATCTGGTCGTGATGGAAGCCATGGCTTGCGGAGTGCCGTGCATCCTTAGCGCCAATACCGGCCATCTTGATTTGGTCAAGGATGGGACAGCGCTGGCGCTGACCGATCAACGCCCTATCCCCGCCATACCTGGCTGGCGTGAGAGCAATATCGAGGAAATCGTTGCTGCGCTTGAAGTAGTTTACACTGATCGCGCCCGCGCTACGGCGATTGGCATGGCGGGGGCGAAGCTATTGTCGGGTTTGACCTGGACAAAAACAGCGGCTGAGATGAAGCGCATCGTCAGCATAGTTTAAGTCACGGGCTTTCAATCGCAGCGCCAATACGAAAAAGCCCGGCCGCCGCAGCATCTTCTTCTTCCGCAACGCTCGGTACGCCAAAAGCCGCGAGTGCAGCGCTGTAGCGGAGCGTCAGCGCCGCCGAACCGATGATATGCACCGGCGGCGCAACCCCGGCTTCGAGAGCAGCTGCCACCTCATGCCCGATAAGCAGGCCAGAGAGATAGGAAGCCGCTTCCATCTGCGGCATGGCATCAAACAGCGAAAGGCTGCGCAGGCCGAAAAGCTGATGCAGCAAGCCGCCACCCTGCCGCGCGCGATCCAAGCCGCGCGCAAAGGCGCCCGGATGATGCGCCGCGCCACGATGGAGACTCCGCGCCAAAATCGTATGGGCGGAAAGTGCGGCGAAAACCTCGCCCGTCATCTGCGTCGAAAAACCGAGGATTTGCTTGGCCCGCACCCGCACCCATTTTGAATGGCTGCCGGGTAGGCAGAGCGTTACCTCCTGCTCCGGTAGGCGATCCAGAACGCCCAGGATTTGCGTTTCCTCACCGCGCATCACTTCCGGCACGCCATCGGCATCACGCGCCTTCAGCCCCGGCACCAGGCGCACCCGTGTCGCGGGAAAGGGCACAGGGAGCGTCGCGCGGGCGATATCAGTCACTGTTGCAGGGCAGGGCAGATAGGGCGCTTCCGCCCAACCCTGCTTACTGCCCGCCATGCCGGAAATCACCACCAGCTTTTCGCCGGATTCCAGCCAATCCCCGGCGATTTTGCTGAGCTCATCGGCAAAGCCGCCCGGCTTCACGGACAGGATGCCCGATTTGGTTTCGCGCTTTTCCAGCACTGCCCCGGCCTGATCCAGCCGATAGGCGCGCAGAGATGTGGTGCCCCAATCCAGCCCGATCATGCCGGCTGCCCCCTTTCCATGGCGCAGTCATGCCAAGAAAAGTTTAACGAGTGGTCAGGACGCCCTGCAAGGCATTCCCAACATCAGCGCGCCGGGAGCAACCCGATGATCTCCCGCGCCTGCTTCATGATGGGTTCCGCCACCGCATTGGCGCGCGCGGCGCCCAGATGCAAAGCCGCATCAAGCGCGCCGGGGTCGGTCAGCAGGCGGCGCATTTCAGCGGCGATGGGGGATAGATGCGCAACCAGCGCATCCGTAAGCGTGCCCTTGAAGGCACCAAAGCCCTGGCCCGAATGTTCCCGCAGCACGTTTTCCGGCAGCGTGTCCGTAATCGCCGCCATGATGCCCACCAGGTTGCGCGCCTCTGGCCTGCCTTCCAGCCCCGCCATGTGATCCGGAATTGGTTCCGCATCCGTCTTGGCGCGGCGGATTTTCAGGGCGATGGCATCCGCATCATCGGTCAGGTTGATGCGCGACTGATCCGATGGATCGGATTTCGACATTTTTTTGGTGCCATCGCGCAGCGACATGACGCGCGCCGCGACGCCCTGGATCAGCGGTTCAATATTCGGGAAGAATTCCACGCCATAATCATGGTTGAATTTTTGGGCGATATCATTGGCCAATTCCAGATGCTGCTTCTGGTCATCACCCACCGGCACCTTGGTCGCGTGATAGGCGAGAATATCGGCAGCCATCAGATTGGGATAAACATATAGCCCCGCTGAGGCCGCTTCGCGATCCTTCCCCGCCTTATCCTTGAATTGCGTCATGCGATTGAGCCAGCCGATGCGCGCAACGCAATTGAAAATCCAGCCAAGCTCCGCATGCGCCGGCACATGGGATTGCACGAACAAGGTGCAGCGCTTGGGATCAAGCCCGCAGGCAATCAGCGCCGCTGCCATTTCGCGGGTTTGGCGCGACAGCTCCTTTGGGTCTTGCCAGACGGTGATGGCGTGCAAATCCACAATGCAGAAAATGCTTTCATGCGCATCCTGCATCGGCACCCAATTGCGGATGGCGCCAAGATAATTGCCAAGGGTTGGCACACCGGAAGGCTGAATGCCGGAAAAGACGCGCGTCATGGGCTTCATCACCGTTTAAAAACTCCGCCGCGTGATCCCGCGCCAGGCGCGGCGCGTCAAGCGGCGCCCCGATCAGCCGCGCGCGCCAAAAATGGCGCTGCCGACGCGCACATGGGTGGCACCTTCGGCAATTGCGGCCTCAAAATCGCTGCTCATGCCCATGGAAAGGACGGGCAGGCCGTGCTTGGCCGCGAGATTGGCGAGGTAGGCGAAATGCGGCCTGGGGTCGCCTTCCACGGGCGGGATGCACATCAGCCCCGTCACCGGCAGGCCGAAATCATCCCGCGCGGCGCGGATGAAGGCATCTGCCTCGGCCCGCGGGCAGCCGGATTTCTGCGCCTCATCTCCCGTATTGACCTGCACCAGCACATCAGGGCGGCGGGCTTCCTTGGCCACGGCTTCCGCAATGGCCTGGGCGAGCTTGGGGCGGTCCAGCGTTTCGATGACATCG
>JADCFP010000008.1 GCA_020249465.1 Roseomonas sp.
CGCTGCGCATCAAGAATCTCGATATCCTTGATGGCGCGGACAAAAATCTGATAGCCGCCGGCGGAGCCTTCCAGGCGCGGAATGCGCCTGATGGAAAAGGCCACATCCTGCGCGGTGATGGGGCTGCCATCGCTGAATTTCGCTGCTGGGTTCAGCGTGATCTCCCAGGCGCGGCCATCACCGACCGCGCGCCAGGTTTGCGCGATGGCGGGCGTTGGTTTGCCATCCGGGGTCATGCCGATCAACCGCGCATGGCAGCCGCGCAGCAGGTTCTGTTCCCCTGCGAGGCGGAATTGCGGGTCCATGGAAGTGGGGCTGAGCTTGACGCCAACGCGCAGCACGCCGCCCGGCATGGGCTGCGCTGCGGCGCCTTGGGTCAGCACAAACAGGCTTGCACCGAAGCCTGCGAGAAATTCAGAACGTTTCAGCATGGCGGCCCCCCTTTTTTTCAAGCGCCAAGTCTTGCGCTCAGTGCGCTTTCGCGCAAGCGGCGCGGTCCGCCGGCAGGGCAAGTGTGATGGCCCAGCAAAGCCCGAGCATGACCGCCGCCCCTGCCAAGGCGCCCATGATGCCGGCCATTTGATAGAGCAAGCCCGAAAGCAGCGTGCCGGCAAAGCGCCCGGCGGCATTGGCCGCGTAGTAGAAGCCGACATCCTCGGCGGCTTTTTTGGAGCCCGCATAGGCCAGGATCAGATAGGAATGCAGTGAGGAATTCACCGCAAAGGCAAAGCCAAACACCAGAAGCCCGAGCGCCAGCACCAGATCAGCGTGGCCCGCCTGCAACCACAGTGCCGCCATCAGCACGGGCGGTATCACCGCAAGGGCAAGGCACCATAGTCGCGCGGCTGGAACCTCGGTGCTCAAGCCATCAGCACTGCGCTGGATCAGGGAAGGTGCCATTGCCTGCACCAGCCCATAGCCAATCGTCCAAATGGCGAGGAAACCGCCCACCGCCGTAAAGCTCCAACCCGCGGAATAAAGAAACACCGGAAGGGCCACGACAAACCAGACATCGCGTGCGCCGAACAGTAAAACGCGCGCTGCGGCCAGCAGATTGACGCCGCGATCCCGCGCCATGAATTCGCGCATAGAGGCAGACGCCTTGGCCTTGCCCATCATCGGCGGCAGGGATGCCACAACGCCAATCAAAACCACCCCAAGCAATGCAGCCATCAACCAAAGCGCGCCCTGAAAGCCAAGCGCTTCCAGCAACACACCGCCCAGGAAAAACCCGACGCCTTTCATGGCGTTCTTGCTGCCGGTGAACCAGGCCACCCAGCGGAACAGCCGGCCAGAGGCATCGCCCGCTGTGAGCTTGATTGCGGATTTGGAAGCGGTTTTGGTGATGTCCTTCGCAATGCCGCAAATGCCTTGCGCGACCACCACCCAAACCAGCGCCATGGCCGGCACCCAGCTTGGTGAAAGCGCTGACAGCATCAGGAAACCCGCGATTTGTGCGGTAAGCCCCACCGCCAGCATGCGCGCAATGCCAAAGCGTGTGGCCAGCCAGCCGCCAATCAGATTGGCGCCGATCCCCGCAGCCTCATACAACAAAAACAGAAACGCCAGCGCAAAGGGCGAATAGCCAAGCTTGTGGAAATAGAGCAGCACCAGCATGCGCAAGGCGCCATCAGTCAGCGTAAAACCCCAATAGGCAGCGGTGACGATGGCGTAGTTGCGCATATCAGATGCCGCGCACTTCCATGATGCAGGCCAGATCCACCATGCGGCAGGCATAGCCCATTTCATTGTCGTACCAGGCATAGATTTTCGCCATGGTGCCATCCGTCACCAAGGTGGATGGCGCATCAATGATGGAACTGCGCGTATCCCGCGCATAATCGGCGGAAACCAGGGGCCGGTCCTCATAGCCCAGAATGCCCGCCAGCGGGCCTTCGGCGGCAGTGCGGAATAGCGCGTTCAATTCCTCGGCGCTCGTGGCGCGCTGCAACTCAAACACGCAATCGGTGAGGGAAGCATTCAAAACAGGCGCGCGCACCGCATGGCCATTCAGCTTGCCCTTCAATTCCGGATAGATCAGCGTAATCGCCGTCGCACTTCCCGTCGTGGTGGGCTGGAGTGACAGCATGGCGGAACGCGCACGGCGCAAATCCTTATGCGGCGCATCTGTCACCACATTGGTATTGGTGGGGTCATGAATGGTGGTGATCTGACCATGCCTGATCCCAATCGCCTCATGCACCACCTTCACCACGGGGGCGAGGCAATTGGTGGTGCAGGATGCGGCGGTGACAATCGGGTGGCGCGCCGGATCATACAGCGCATCATTTACGCCAACCACGATGTTAAGGACTGAAGCTTCCTTGACCGGTGCGGCGACAATCACGCGCTTCGCGCCGCGATCGAGATGCCCGCGTAAGGTGGCCTCGGTTAGGAATTTGCCGCTGCATTCCAGCACCAGATCAACGCCCAGATCACCCCAGGGGATCGCTACCGGTGTCGTGTGTTCCGTGAAGCCGATGCGCTTTTCACCAATGCGCAAAGCATCCGCGCCTTCCGCTGCGATGGGCGCGCGCCAACGGCCCTGCACGCTATCAAAAGTGAGCAAATGCGCGGTGGCCGCGGCACCGCCCTTCACCTCATTCACATGCACAATATCCAGCCGATTGGCGCGGCGCGGATCATCCTCACCGCGCTCTGCCGCACCGAAAGCGGCACGAAAAGCCAGGCGGCCGATGCGCCCCATGCCATTGATGCCAACCCTCATGCACGTGCTCCCGCCATTGGATTGCCCAAAGCTTCAACCCTTGCCTGCAGCGACATGCGATCCAGGGTGGTGAAGGGAAGGCTGATGAAAATTTCCAACCGGCGCCGCAGCGCTGCGTAAAGCTCGTTCAGAAGTGTCGCGCGTTCGGCGCCGCCGCCCGAAAACTTCGCTGGATCCGGCAAGGGCCAGGCCGCGCTGGTGATGGTGTCGCCAAAATCCGGGCAACGCTGGCCTTCGAGCGTATCGCAAAGTGCGATCACGAAATCGAAACGCGGCGCTTCGGGGCCGATGAATTCCTCCCAGGATTTGGAGCGCAACGGCGCCACATCATGCCCAAGCGCCTGAAGCTGCGCGAGCACTTCCGGCAGCGGCCCATCCGGCGCGGGTTCCGACCCGGCAGAAAAGGCGCGGAAACGCCCAGCACCGATACGGTTCAGAATGGCTTCCGCCATGATGGAACGCGCGGAATTGCGTGTGCAGAGGAACAGCACCCGCATGGCGCGGCCCGCGGCGGTGATGGGTGCTGTTGCCCCACCCAGAAAGCCGACCAGTGCCGCAAAGGTCGCCGGGGCGCTGGCATAGAGCACCTGGCGCCCTTGGCGCTGCGGCGTGATCAGCCCCGCTTCTTCCAGCGCGCGCAAATGGAAGGAAAGCGTGGAAGGCGGCACGCCGAGGGCCTCGGCGATTTCCCCTGCCGGCAGGCCATCAGGCCCTGCCTCTTGCAGGTTTTGGATCAGGGCCAGCCGGGTGGGCTGTCCCAAGGCGGCGAAAGCCGCAGCGGCGGATTCTGTTTCCATACTTCCAGTATGGTGGAAACATGGTCTGATGCACGTGAAGCTTTCATGACAGGGCCGGCGCCCTACCAGCCATTCACCCGGTCCCAGACGGCAATCACCTCATCCCCGCCATCCACGATGTAATAGCGGTCATGCGCTGCGACGGTCAGGCAGGTATGGTTCGGCGCCACACGCACCAGGGCGCCAACGGGAAGCTCCGCGAAAGGCAGCGGGCCAGCGCCACGCACCTCGCCATGTTCCTGATGGGTGCGGGTGACAATCGCTTCCCCAAAGCGCCATTTGCCGTGTCGGTCCAGCATGACGCCAAAGCCAAGATCGCGCGGCGCTGCCTGGGTGCTGCGATCCTTGGAAAGCGCAATGCCGCCCGCATCAATCAGCACCGCATTGCGATCCTGCTTGCGAGAGGTAACGGAGGAAAGCACCGTCACGGCGATATCTTCCATGCCATGCGTGCCGATCTGGCCCTGGAACAAATCACCGAACATATAAACGCCTGCGCGAATATCCGTGATGCCCGCCATGGATTGACCGTAAAGCGCCGTGGGCGAAGACCCCGCTGAGACAACGCGTGGCGTGATGCCCAAGCTGCGCAAACGCTCAGCCGCCAGCACGGCGCCAGCGCGTTCCGCTTCCGCCACCTTACGCATGCCGTCTTCGCTGCGTTCCGCATAGGAATGCCCGGCATGGGTCATGATGCCAGCGCATTTTGCACCCAAACGTTGGGCGATTTCCGCCAGCTTTTCCGAATCCGGCGCTATGCCGCCGCGACCCTCACCGCAATCAACCTCGATCAAGGTGGGCAGAACGCCCGGATGGGCGGCGATGGCGCTGGCAACATCTGCATCATCGGTGATGATCTTCACATCATTGCCCTGCGCGTTCAGCGCAGCGATGGCATCCAGCTTTTGCGGCGTGATGCCGACCGCATAGATCTGATCACGATAACCGCCACCGGCGAAATACCGCGCCTCGGCCACCGTGCTGACGGTGATCGGCCCATGATCCGGCGCCGCCAAGGCCGCCACCGCCAGGCTTTTCGCCGTTTTCATATGCGGGCGCAGCTTCAAGCCGGGATGCCGCGAAACGGCTTCGGCCATACGCGCCAGATTGCGCTTCAGAATGCCGAGTTCCAGCACCAGGCAAGGGGTGTGCAAATCATCCAGCTTCATGGCCAGCGCGCTTCCTTATCAATCGGCAGAACAGGTCTTGGCATATGTTTCCAATCAAAGCGCGTCAGAATTGGCGAGGTAAGGCCGGGGCAATCCACTTCGACAATCTGTTCATGCTTGAAGAATTCATCGAAGCCGCCGCGGAAATGCCCGCGCGATTTCACCACCACGGCGCGCGCCTTGCCGACATCAAGGCCGAGATGTTCGAAGAACGCGGGATCGGCGCATTGCGTGCGAATGGAAATCACCACGACCGTAATGCCGCCCATCTTCAGCGCTGCCGTCGCACCCAAAGTCATTGCTGTGCCGGCAAAGATACCGCGCCGCCCCGTCACACGGCCATCGGAAAGCGCCACCACTTCCGCTTCCGCGCTGAAGGGCTTGCTGAAGGGATCATCAGCGGAGACTTCGCGGTTGAAACGCGCCGTGAAGCGGGCACCCTTGCCGAGCTTATGGGCTTCCGCTGCCAAGGCCGGGTCATGGATCACGCCCACCAGGCAATCCTGCACGCTGGCGCGATGAAAGGCTTGCAGAATCCACATGGTGTTGCCGCGCCCGCCGCCGCCCGGATTATCGGCAACATCGGCGAAAGCCAGCGGCACGGCGCTATGCAGCGCCTTCTGCGTGGCGTCTTCCAAAGCGGTCAGATTGGCGATGAAGCGCCCGCGCCTTTCCCATGCTGCCGCGGCCAGCCGATCGGCCAGCGCTTCCGCCGCGGCCTTGTCTGTCGCGGTGATGATCACCGCCATGCCATTGAAGGGCGTGTCGCCATAGGCAAAACCGCCCATGATGGAGACATTCGCAATGCGCTGATCCTGCGCCGCCCATTCCTGGCCGAGGTTGATCACTTCCGCATAGGGGCCCTGCGCGGTCAGCATGGAAACGGTAGGTGCGACAATCGGCAAGCGGCGGAAGGCGCGATGGAAACGCTCACCGGCCAAAAGCCGGCGCATGAGTGCGGCACTTTCCGCGCCGCGTTCGCGCATATCCAAATGCGGATTGGTGCGATAGCCGACAAAAGCATCGGTCAAAGCCACCATGCGGTCTGAAACATTGCCGTGCAGATCATAGGAACACACAAGCGGCACATCGCCCAAGGTTTCGCGAATCAGCGCCTGCAAGCTGCCTTCCGGGTCAAGATCAGCGGTGGCGAGACCCGCGCCATGAAGCACGCAGAAAACGCCATCCACGCGGCCTTTCAGCGCCATCAGCCCTTCGCGCCATTGCCGCATGAAGCCATCGAAAACGTTTTGTTCCACCGGGCCATTGGGTTCCGCCATGGCGAGCAGAATGGGGCAGGGTTCCCAGGCGCCGCTGGCATCCATCGCCGTAACGAAGCCCGGCATTTCACCAAGCGCGGCCGGGGCGGCGGAGCGCGCATCCGACACAATGGTATCGCCCGCAATCAGGCAGCGCGTTTCAAAATCGCGCAAGGTTGCTGCTGGAGCAAAGCGGTTGCATTCAATGGAAAAGCCCAGAAGGGCAATGCGAGGCCCGGCCATCAGATCGCTACTCCCAAAAGTTCTGCGATGCGGGGTGTGGATTTCAGCCCCGTGCCGGTCAGCACCACTACGGTGGTTTCATCGGCGCGGATGGTGCCGGCTTCCAGCAATTTCACGAATGCGGCCGCTGCCTGCGCGCAAGTCGGTTCCACGTAAATGCCGGTGCGCGCGAGTTCGAGCGTGGCAGCGCCAATCTCAGCCTCGCTCAACATCACTGCGCCGCCCTGGCTTTCCTGCAACACCGCCATGACTTCCGGGGTGCGGATGGGCTGCGCGATGGCGGTTCCTTCCGCAATGGTGGGCACCGCCGCCACCGCCGGCTGCTTCAGGAAGGCGCGCGCAATCGGCGAGCAGTTCTCCGGTTGCGCAGCGAAGATACGCGGCAGTTTTGTGATCTCACCCGCGCGCTGCAATTCGGCAAAGCCAATCCCACAACCCAGCACATTGGACCCAGCGCCGCAGGGCACAATCACATTATCGGGCGCGACGAAGCCCAAATCCTCCCACAGCTCATAGGCGAGCGTCTTCGTGCCATGCAGGAAGAACGGGTGCCAATTATGGCTGGCGTAGAAGATATCCTTTGCTTGGCGCAATGCCTCATCCGCGCAATCCTGCCGGCTGCCGGGCACCAATTCGATCTCGGCGCCCGAAGCACGGGATTGCACGGTCTTGGCGGGGGAGGTCGAAGCCGGTACCAGGATTTTCGCCCGCATGCCCCCGGCGGCAGCATAGGCCGCAACGGCAGCGCCACCATTGCCCGATGAATCTTCCAGCACATGCACCACACCCTGCGCGCGGAGCAGGGAGAGCATCACCGATGCCCCCCGATCCTTGAAGGACCCGGTTGGCATGAACCATTCGCATTTTATGAGTGCCGAGGCACCGCCGATGACACGCGGCACCAAAGGCGAACAGCCTTCCCCCATCGTGATCGGGTCATCCGGCAGGAAGGGCAGTGCGGCGCCATAGCGCCAGAGTGAGCGATCCTCCGTGCGGATCGCGGCGCGGGTGATGCCGGGCAGCGGCGTCAGCATCAGGGGGGCTTGGCCGTCGCCACACCAGCGCGGCGTGGCAAGAGGATAGGTGGCCCCGCTGCGGGGGTCCAGATAGGCGATCTCGGTCATGGGCATAGCATGATCGGTTTTGGCAGATTGCGCCACGGGCCCCGCGCAATAGCCGACTTTACGGAACGAAAGGAACGGGTATCGATAAACCAAATACCGACGCTAGAGCGTCATCGCGCCCACCAGACATCAAAAGGGCGGGAAAACCCGCCCTTGCCACAAGCATCACAGCCGCACCATGGGGCGCTGCGCGAGTTATTTGATTTTCGCCTCACGAAATACAACGTGCTTGCGCGCCACTGGATCGTACTTCTTCTTTTCCATCTTGCCGGTGATATTGCGGGTATTCTTCTTGGTCACATAAAAGTAACCCGTCTCCGCGCTGCTCACGAGGCGAATGAGGATGGTGTTCGATTTGGCCATGGTCAACTACTCCAGCCCATCGGCCGCTGGGCCGAAGGTTTCCTTGGCCTCTGTCTAAGCAAAGCGGCGCTTTCGTCAAGGGGAAAAGCGCGTCGGCCCACGCTTCACCGCATCAGCGCCGCCTGATAGGCCGCTGCATCCGTCACCAACGCCTGGGCGAAATCCGCCTCTCGTTCCATCCCATCCAGGCCGGGGCAGGTCTCACGCAACGCGGTGGCTTCCAAAGCTGAAACCGGCGGGCGGAGCGCGCGCAGCCGCGCCAGCACCGCGCCCATGGGCTGCTGCCCGGCGCGCAAGGCTGCCAGGGCAGTCGCCGCAGCCTCATCCCCGCCCGAGGTGCAAAGTGCCGGCAAGAGCCCCGCCCCCTGCAAGGGCCAGCCAGAGGGCATGACAATGCGCGACCAGCTTAGTTGCAATTCTCCGCCATTGGGCAAGGGCAGCAGGATTTGCACTAGGCCCTTGCCCTGGGTGCCGGTGCCAAGCACCGCCGCCCGACCGCGCTCCGCCAAGGCTGCCGCCAGGATTTCCGCCGCCGAGGCAGTGCGCCCATCCACCATCACCACAATGGGCCGCCCCTGCGCGAGGTCACTATCATTGGCCCCATAACGCCGATTGGCGTCCGGGTGGCGCCCGGCAGTGCCCACAATATCCCCGACATCGAGAAAGATATCCGCCACAGCCACCGCCTGGGTCAGGATGCCGCCGCGATTGCCGCGCAAATCCAAAACAAGGCCGCGCGGCGGATTGGCGCCGGCGAAAGCGGCTTCCACAAAGCCGGATACCTGAGCCGAGGTCAGCGCGGTAAAGCCCGAGACGCGCAAATGCAGCACGCCATCGCGGCTTGCTGCAGTGACAGTTTCCACGCTCTGCGCCACACGCCGCAGCGTCACACTACGTCGGCGTCCGGCGCGCTGCGTCACAAGCGTCACCTCGGACTCGGCAGCGCCTTCCAACAGCAATTCGGCGCCGGGCAGGTCATTAGCGAAGACCATTTCATCATCCACAGTCACCAGCCGATCACCCACGCGGATGCCGGCCGCTCCCGCCGGGCTGTCGCGCGTGACGGCAGCCACCAGCACCTGGCCGCGCTGCGCCGAGAGCCTAAGGCCGACACTGGCCTGCCCAAGGCGGCGTTCCCGCGCCAACTGCGCTTCTTCCGGCGTCACATAGCGGCTGAAGGGGTCAAGATGGCCGAATATGGCGGAGAAGCCGGCGCGCAGCAGCCTATCCCGCCCTTGATCACGAATGGCTGGTGAGGCTGCCCAGGCGGCCTCCTGAAAGGGAATCAGCGCTTCAGCAGCCGCCATGCCAATGGCGTCCGGTTTGCCGCGCACGGAATCACTCGGCAGCACGCGGCTGATCAAGGCGCGGCGCGCGCGCATCAGGCGCAATTCGCGCCCCTGCCGTTCAACCCTCAGGCTTGGATCTTGCGCCGTAAAACCCGCAAGGCCCCAAGTGATCAGGTCACTCGGCAGCGCGCGTTCCATATGCCGGTCCAGAATGGCGGCGAAGCCAGCAGCGAAAACCGCCTGCATTTCCTCACGCGGGAAGGGGGCGATGGCTTCATGCACCCCAGCGCGCGGGACTTCCTGTGCCAAGGCGGCGCCCAAGGGCAGGGCGGACGCAAGGAGCAGGATCAGAAAAGCACGTGAGGCAAAAACGCGCGCGCGGGCGCTCAGCGCCGCCCATGCCGTGGTGGTGCGGGCCGACCACCGCGTTTTGGTAAGCCTTGCATGATGTGAAACACCATCCCGCCTGTGCGCGCGGTCGCTTCCCTGAGCCGCACTTCCACAGACTGACCCAAAGTAAAGGTCAGACCTGTCCTGCGACCAGCCAGGCGCTGCGTGGCTTCGTCCTGATCCCATCTATCATCCGGCAATGAGCCAAGCGGTACGATTCCGCTCGCGCCATTCTCCTCCAAAGTGACAAAGAGGCCGAAGCGTGTCACCCCAGAAATGCGTGCGGCGAATAAATTTCCCACGCGCTCTGACATATATGCCGCAAGGTAGCGATCAACCGCGTCACGTTCGGCTGCGGCAGCGCGCCGTTCGGTCGCGGTGATGTGTTCGCCGGTTTCCAAGAACCGCGCCGCTTCCACTTCCGCCAAGCCATCGCCGCCAAGCTTCAAGCCACGGATCAGGGCGCGATGCACGAGCAAATCGGCATAGCGCCGGATGGGTGAGGTGAAATGCGCATAGCGCGCCAAAGCCAAGCCGAAATGCCCGATATTGTCCGGCGCATAGGCCGCCTGGGATTGGCTCCGCAGCACGGTTTCATGCACCAGGCGTTCTTCCGGCTTTTCCTTCACCTGCGCGAGCAAGGCGGCGAAGTCGCGCGGATGCAGCCGATCACCGGGCGGCAGTGACAATTCCAGGCTTCGCAGGAATTGCCTGAGCCCTTCC
>JADCFP010000080.1 GCA_020249465.1 Roseomonas sp.
AAAGGCGCTCGCAATCTTACCGCTGGCACCAAGCCTGATCTGATCACGCAGCCCAATGCCGATCAGCGCATTATGCGCGAAGCTCAAACCTTCGCGGAGCGGCATGCCGACATGATCCATGAATTCCAAGGGCGCCGCGCCGGTGCCACCTTCTGCGCCATCAATCACGATGAAATCCGGCGCAAGCCCGGTTTCGATCATCGCCTTGCAGATGGCAAGGAATTCCCATGGATGACCAATGCACAGCTTGACACCCGCCGGCTTGCCGCCAGACAGGCGGCGCATTTCGGCAATGAAGCGCATCATTTCAACCGGCGTGGAAAACGCCGTATGCGCGGGCGGGGAAACGCAATCCTGCCCCATCGGCACACCGCGCGTGACGGCGATTTCAGCACTGACCTTGGCCGCCGGCAGCACGCCGCCATGGCCTGGCTTGGCGCCTTGGCTTAGTTTCAGCTCGACCATTTTCACCTGATCTAGGGCGGCCACCTCGGCAAAACGTTCCGGCGAAAAACTGCCATCGGGATTGCGCGCACTGAAATAGCCGGAACCGATTTCCCAAATCAGATCACCGCCCGCTTCGCGATGATAGGGGCTAAGCCCACCTTCGCCCGTATCATGCGCAAAGCCGCCGCGCTTCGCCCCCTGGTTCAGCGCACGAATGGCATTGGCGGAGAGCGAGCCGAAACTCATGGCCGAGATATTCAATATCGAAGCCGAATAAGGCCGCGTGCAGGCCGGCCCGCCGATCAGAATGCGCGGCAATTCCTTGGCCGGTGCGCGGGCGGCCAGCGAATGGTGCAACCATTCAAAGCCGGTTTCATAGACATCATATTGCGTGCCGAAGGGCCGCTTATCCAATTGCTTCTTGGCGCGCTGATAAACAATGGCTCGCTTGTCACGGCTGAAGGGCGTGCCGTGCTTTTCATCCTCAAAAAAATACTGGCGCATTTCGGGGCGGATTTCTTCCATGATGAAGCGAAGCCGCCCCGCGATTGGATAATTGCGCAGAATGGCATGCGTCGGGTGGAAAAGATCACGTAAGCCAAGCACGCTGAGCGATGCGGCCAGCATAAACCCCAAGCCGGTCCAGAAACCAGGTGCGACCAGCAGCGCAAGCCCAAGCAGAAGTGCCGCAAATAAAGCCAAACTTAGGCAGATGAAACGCGGCGAAAAGGCAAGGCTTAGGCTGCGGGTCATATGGGTGCCTTTCAAGTCTCGTCCGGGTTGCGCCCCTGCATACGCGCTTGCAGCCTAATGGCCAGCGCGTAAGGCATGGCGTCTATCTTGCCGCGATAAATGAAGTCCATGGTCAGGCCGGGCAAAAGATCGCAAAGCATAATCATTGCTTCTTCCGCCGGGAAATTGGCGGACTTTGACGCCGAAATCCAATGAAGGAACCTAGTTCGAGGAATGCCAAGCATTTCCGCCAGTGGTGCGTTTTTAACACCGAGCTCGTCTCGCACAGCAATTAGCCGGCGCGCGACATCCGAGTGAGCGAGTTTGACCTTTGCTTTTTCCATGGTTTCCAATACGCTGACGCCGCAAACCGTTGAATTGTTTTTTAATCCGAAAAAGCGCCGGACATAAGACGGAAGTGTTTCACGCAGCATAGACCGGATTGCGCCCGCGTCAGTCCAGCAAACCGCGCCGCCTGATGTCGGCGGCCACGCGCCCGCTTTCATCCAGCGCCGCACGCTGAAAGGGCGCGGGGGCGGCGGCCAAATCCTGCGCCTGGCCAGCTTCAATCAGGCTCTGCGCGAGGCGTTGATGGCGCGGCCCAAGCCCGGCGGGATCGGCGATGAAAACCGGTCCATTGGTCGCGAGTGCCTCTGACAGCATGGAAACCGAATCCCCCGTCACCACCACCTGATCCGCCCAGGCGAGGAAGCCTGCATAAGGATTGGGCGGCCCATCGCCCCAGCGGAAAAGCTGATGCGGATGCCCGGCCAAGGCCGCCGCCATGGCAGCCTCCGCTGGGCCTCCGGTGCGGCGCGATGCGGTGGCGAGCACACTCCCCGCGAAGCCCGCGACCTTGGCGGTGATGGCGCCGGCCACCTTCGGGTCCATCCCCTCGGCGCGAGGTGGCCCGCCCATCAGCAAGGCGATGCGCGGGGAAGGGAGTGCTGCAAGTGCGGCGAATTCAGCCCGCGCGGCGGCCAGCTTTTCGGGCGAAACCCGATGCGCCGCGCCCAGAATGGGCAGGATATTGGGCGCGGGCTTGGGCGCATCATGCTGGCCAATCACCAAAAGATCGAAACGCGCCGCGCCAAAGCCTGGCCGCATGCAATGCACCAGCCGCGCGCCTCTCCGTTTCAGCCAAAGCGCCACCGGCGCACTCCGTCGCCCCGCCGATATCACCAGATCAGGCCAGGGGGGCGCCAAGGCAGCGCGCGCTTCGCGCGTCAGCCCGGCCAGTGAAGGGAAGGGCAGGGGCAGTCGCGCCAGCTTCCCCCAGGCCAAATCCACTCGGCGGAAGGGCTCATTCAACCGCTCGGCAATGCCCAGGGCCTGCGCCGCAGTGCCGGCCCGCGGGTCCGCCAACACCCAAATCCGGGGCGACTCGGGCAGGGTCATGGACGCCGCCGCCGCAGCGCATTACCAACACCCGGAAAGAGAGGAGCCCTATCCATGCCCGCCCTTCATGCCTCCGATTGGGACCGCGACGCGGCGCTCACCACCGCGCGTATCCTGCTTGAAATCAAGGCGGTGAATTTCCGCCCGGAAGAGCCCTACACCTTTACCAGCGGCTGGAAGAGCCCCGTCTATATTGATTGCCGCAAGATCATCTCCTTCCCGCGGGCGCGCAACCGGATTTGCGATCTGGGCGTGGAAAAGATTGGCCGGCATGTCGGGTATGAATCGATTGATGTCGTGGTGGGGGGCGAGACGGCGGGGATTCCCTTCGGCGCCTGGATCGCGGACCGCATGCTGGCGCCCATGGCTTATGTGCGGAAGAAGCCGAAAGGTTTTGGCCGCAATGCTTTGATCGAAGGCGAAGTGCCGGTAGGTCAGCGCACGCTGCTGGTGGAAGATTTGACCACCGATGGTGCTTCCAAAATTCGGTTTGCCAATGCCCTGCGTGATGCCGGCGCCATTTGTGACCATACTTTCGTTGTCTTCTATTACGGCGTCTTCCCTGGTTCTTTTGAAACCATGAAGGGCATGGGCCTGAACCTGCACCACCTTTGCACCTGGTGGGATGTGCTGGAGGTCTGCCGCGAACGCCCCTATTTCAGTGAAGGCGCGCTCAAGGAAGTGCGGAAATTCCTGGAAGACCCGGTGAATTGGTCCAAGGCGCATGGCGGGATCGGCAGTGCCGAGGAAGCCAAGGCGCGGGCGAGTGGCGAATAAGCCTGCTGTCTTTGGATCATTAAGAAAATTTCATCAGCTGGGGTGACCCGCAGCGGTGCTGCTTGGCGATTTCCATGGGCGGCTTGCGGGCGTTTCGTGCTACATCATGTCCCGATTCGCTTAGGAAGGTTGATCCCATGATGAAGAAGGTTTTGTTCCTGGCCGCCCTTGGTGGCCTGATGGTCGCGACCAGCACGGTACCGGCTGATGCGGCGCCGCGCCGCGCCGCTGACGGCACGGAAGCGACTACCAGCACCGCGCAGCGCAGCCAATCCACGCGCAACCGCAGCACCTCTCAGGGGCAGAGGGCTAATCGGCAGAATCGCAGCAGCGGCAATAAGGCCAATCGCAACCGCGCGCCGCGTAGCAGCACCAGCGAAGGGTGATCAGCGCCCGCGCCACATAAGGCGCAATATCGGCAGACCGCGCCGATGGTGATGGATCGCTATCGCGCCATGCCCGGCCGCCAGCAATACCAACCCCCAGGCTACGCCCTGGTGCAAAGGGCGTAGCACATCGTAGAGCGCCTGATTGGGCGGGAAGGGGTGCGGAATGGGCAGGATCAGGAAGAATATTGTCTCCACGGCCGCAGGCGCCGCTGCCCCGGTTAGGAATCCCAGTACCGGCACGGCAATCAGCAGCACATAAAGCACGCCATGGCCCAGCCGCGCTGCGCCTTGCTGCCAGCCTGGCAGCGTGACAGGCGCGGGCCGGCCGCGTCGCAGCAACAGCCAAAGCCGCCAGACCCAAAGTGGGATCAGCAGCAAACCAAGGCTTTTATGCAACTGGTAGGCCAGAATTTTGGCCAAAAGCGCTGAAAGCGGCAGCGCCACCATCACCAAGGCCAACAGGAAATTCGCTGCCACCAAGCCCGCCATGGCCCAATGCAGGCGCCGTTGCGCCACCGACCATGCTGCCTGCATTGGCCTATCCAATCACCAGGCTGACCAAAACCGCCAATTGCACCCGATCCCCCGTGGCCAAGCTATCGGCTGTCATGCCGAAGGCCGAGCGGCTGATCTCGCCACGTGCGGTACAATCCACAATCTCCGCCCCTGTTACGGCATCGCGCCGCCGACCGGAAAGCCTGGCCTGCATTGTGATGGGCTGGGTCACGCCACGGATTTCCAAGGGGCCGGCCAGTTCAAAAGCCTCAATCCGCCCACCTGGCTTGGCGCGGCCGGAAAACCGCGCAATCGGCCAGCGCTCCGCATCAAAATAAGCCGGCGAGCGCAGCAAATCCGCCGCCCCCGGATAGGCATGAGCGATGGAGCCGGTTTCCACCTGTACCGTGACGCGCGCTGTCTCCGGCCTTTCGGGGTCCAGGATCAATTCGCAGGCGAAGCGCGTAAACTGCCCGGTCGAGGTCAACACCATCAGATGCCGCGCAATGAATTCCAGCCTTCCCTGGGTATGGTCAAAGCGAAAAACCCGCGCTGCCTGGGCCGGGGCGGCGGCAAGGCCGATGAGCGGCAGCGCCATGCCAGCCAAGGCTCGGCGAGGGATCAGCGGGGGTTTGGACTTCACCAGCATGCGTCATTATCCTGATCACTATATGGCAAGCACCTCATCCTTTTCTAAGCCCTTGCCTTTTGGCGGCGTTAGCGCTAGGAAACAGCAAATCACACCATCCGAGCTTACGGGGGGTGGCCTTGAAAGGGGCCGCCTTTTTTGTTTTTGCAGCCTGATCTGCCACATCACGAAGGGCTTGAAGCCCGCATCGCGGAAGCGATTCTGCCTAGCCTGACGCAGCTTGGCTATGAACTGGTGCGCGTGCAGGTTTCCGGCAAGGAACGCCCGGTGGTGCAGATCATGGCGGAACGCGCCGATGAAGCGCCCTTTACCGTGGATGATTGCGAAACCATCAGCCACGCCGTGGGTGCGGTTTTGGATGTCGCGGACCCGATCCGCGGTGAGTGGATGCTGGAAGTATCCTCTGCCGGGATTGATAGACCGCTGACGCGCACTAAGGATTGGAACCGTTTCGCCGGCCATGTGGCGACGGTGGAACTTTCCATCCCGATGGATGGCCGCAAGCGTTTTCGTGGCATCGCCCTTGGCGCGGATGACCAGGAAGCGCGCCTTAAGCTTGATGATGGCAGCGAAATTGCCCTGCCGCGCAACAATATCCGCCGCGCCAAGCTGGTGCTGACCGATGAATTGATCGCGGCGACGGCGAAAGCCGCCGCCCCAACCAGTATGACCCATTGAGGAGAATGCGCCATGGCCATTGATATCGCCATTGCCCGTCCGGAATTGCTGCAAGTGGCCGATGCCGTCGCCCGCGAGAAAATGATCGAGCGTGAGGAAGTTCTGGAAGCCATGGAACAGGCGATCCAGAAAGCTGGCCGCGCCAAATACGGGCTTGAGAAGGATATCCGTGCGACCATTGATCGCAAGGATGGCCGCGTGAAGCTGGAACGCTTCACCGAAGTGGTGGAAGCCGAACCGGTCGAGAACGAAGCGACGCAAATCCCTTTGCGCATTGCGCAAAAGATCAAGCCCGGCATTCAGCTTGGCGAATTCATCGTGGACCCGCTGCCGCCGATTGATTTCGGCCGTATCGCGGCGCAGACTGCGAAGCAGGTGATTGTCCAGCGCGTGCGTGAAGTGGAACGCCGCAAGCAATTCGAAGAATACAAGGACCGCGTTGGCGAAATCATCAATGGTACGGTCAAGCGCACCGAATATGGTAATCTGATGGTGGATCTGGGCCGCGCCGAAGCGCTGCTCCGCCGCGATGAGACCATCCCGCGCGAAGCCTTCCGCAATGGGGATCGCGTGCGCGCCTATATCTATGATGTGCGGGAAGAACCGCGTGGGCCGCAGATTTTCCTCTCGCGCACCCATCCTGGGTTTCTGGCGAAGCTCTTCGCGCAGGAAGTGCCGGAGATTTATGATGGCATCATCGAAATCAAGGCAGTGGCGCGTGATCCCGGCAGCCGCGCCAAGATGGCGGTGATCAGCCGGGACAGCTCGATTGACCCCGTTGGCGCTTGCGTTGGGATGCGCGGGTCGCGCGTGCAGGCGGTGGTTGCCGAATTGCAGGGCGAGAAGATTGATATCATCCCCTGGTCGCCCGATCAGGCGACCTTCATTGTGAATGCGCTTGCCCCCGCTGAAGTCAGCAAGGTTGTGTTGGATGATGAAGGCCGCCGCGTGGAAGTGGTGGTACCGGATGATCAGCTTAGCCTCGCCATTGGGCGTCGCGGACAGAATGTGCGCTTGGCATCCCAGCTTACACGCTATGACGTGGATATCCTGACGGAAGCCGAGGAAAGCGAACGCCGCCAGGAAGAATTCCGCCGTCGCACCGGTCTGTTTGTGGAAGCGCTGGATGTGGATGATGTGATCGCGGGGCTTTTGGTGCAGGAAGGCTTCGGTTCCATCGAAGACATCGTGCAGGCCCCGGATGAGGAATTGGCCGAAATCGAAGGCTTTGATGAAAGTGTCGCCGCCGAATTGAAGCGTCGCGCTGAAGCCTTCATCGAAAAGCGAGATGCCGAAATGGACGAAAAACGCCGTGACCTTGGCGTGGATGATGTGCTGATCGAAGTGGGCGGCTTCACGCCGGCCATGATGGTGACGCTGGGCGAAAAGGGCGTGAAGACGCTTGAAGACCTGGCTGACCTTGCCGGGGATGAATTGGTTGAAATCCTTGGCGCCGAAGCGGTGGATGAGGAAACGGCCAATGCCATCGTCATGGAAGCGCGTCGTCGTGCCGGCTGGCTCGGCGATGAGGCATGAGGCAAGGCCCTGAGCGAAGCCTCTGCCCTGCCGCCGGAGGAAGATGAGCCCGAAAAGGGCCCGCTTCGCCGTTGCATTGTAACCCGCGAAAGCCTGCCCAAGGCGGAGATGATCCGTTTTGTGCTGGGGCCGGGGCGCGAAATCGTCCCGGATTTGGCCGAAAGACTGCCAGGTCGGGGAATGTGGTTGAGCGCGCGGGGCGATGTGCTAGAAGGCGCCATCAGCCGGGGGGCTTTCACGCGCGCAGCGCGCGGTCCTGTGGTTGTTCCGCCCGGTCTTCCGGCGTTGCTGCAACAGGGCCTCCGTTCCAGGATTGCCGATCTGCTGGGGCTTGCGCGCCGGGCAGGTCAGGCGGTGGCAGGCTGGCAGGCGGCGCGGGAATGGCGTAGCGCTGATCGTATTGCCCTGTTGGTGCAGGCCAGTGATGGCAGCCCGGCAGAGCGTGAACGCCTCTCGGGCGGGGGTATCGCGGCAGTGATGCCGTTGACGGCCGCCGAATTGGGGCGTGTTTTTGGGCGTGACCACATTGTTCATGTGGCGGTTGCGCCGGGCCGTTTGGCGGATGCCATCCGGTCTGAGGCGGGCAGGCTTTCTGGCCTTTCCCCGCAAGATAGTGTCTAAATCCTAAGGCTGGCCGGGTATGCGGCGGCTCAATGTGTATCAGATGATCGGGTTCAAAGCGGCGAATGAGTGACCAGAACGAGCAGGACGCGGGTAAAAGCAGGCTGAGCCTTCGGCCCGGCGGACGCCTCGAGCTTGGCAAGACGGTGGATGCGGGTAGCGTCCGCCAATCCTTCAGCCATGGCCGATCCAAGACCGTACAGGTCGAGGTCGTCAAAAAGCGCGCCGTGGCGCCAAGCCCGGTACGGCCTGGCATTGGCGTGCCCGCCGCACGCGCCCTTGGCCCGGCCCCGGCGGCACCCGCTGCCGCGCCCGCACCGGCACCCGTCGCCAAGGCGCCTGCCGCGCCCGCGCCGGCACCCGTCGCCAAGGCGCCTGCGGCGCCAGCGCCCGCAGCACCCCCCCCCGCCCCACCGGCGCCGAGCCCGGCAGTGGCAGTGCCTGCGGAAGTGGCGCCCCCACGGCCCCCCGCGCCTGTCGCCGAGCCGCCCGCGCCGGCACCTGTGGCCGCTGCGCCTGCGCCAGCCGCGCCGCCGCCGGCGCTGACCCCTGCCCCGGTCGCCGCTCAGCCGCCAGCTCCACCTTCAGCACGCGTGCCGATGGCACCCCCACCCGCAGGCCGCTCCGGTGGCGCGCCTGGGCGCCCGGGTGCCAGTGGCCGCCAAGGCGGCGGGGGCCAAGCCGCCCGCACCACCAGCACGGGCCGGCCCCTGACCCAGGCGGAACTCGCCATGCGGCAAAGGGTGCTGGAAGAAAACCGCCGTAACGAAGCGCAACGCCAGCGTGAGGAACGCGAACGTCAGGCGCTGATGGTGCGCTCAGCCGCTGAAGAAGCCGCGCGCCGTGTGGAAGAAGAAGCCCGCGCCAAGGAAGAAGCCGCCCGCCGTGCGGAGCAGGAAGCCCGCGCCGCTGAGGAAGCGGCACGTCGCCCGGCGCCGCCGCCGCAGGCCGCAGCATCCGCCGTAGCACCGGGTCGTGGCCCCGCCGGTGCGCCCGCGCGCAAGCCGGCAGCGCCGTCAGAACCGCCGGTTAAACTTACGCTCAAGGCGCGCACTCCGTCCGATGATGATGAGGATGGGCCGCGCCGCCCGGCGCTGCGTCGTCCTGGCGCGGCGCCTGGTCCGGCCAAGCGGCTTGCGCCCGCGCCGGTCAAGAAATCGCCACCCGGTGCTGATCGCCGCCGCGAAGGCCGCATTGATGTTGCCGCCGCGTTGGAAGGTGAGGATGAACGTACGCGTTCCATCGCCTCTGTCCGGCGGGCGCGTGAACGTGAAAGGCGCCAGCAGGAATTGGCGCGGCTGCGTTCCGGTACGGAACGCGTGGTGCGCGAAGTGGTGGTGCCGGAAAGCATCACCGTGCAGGAATTGGCCAACCGCATGGCCGCGCGCGGCGGGGAGGTGGTGAAAACCCTGTTCCGCATGGGCGTGATGGCCACACTCACACAAAGCATTGATGCCGACACCGCCGAATTGGTGGTGCAGGAATTCGGCCATCGCGTGAAGCGCGTGAGTGAGTCCGATGTTGAAATCGGCCTGGAAGGCGCGCAGGATTCGGATACGGAATTGCTGCCGCGTCCACCGGTGGTCACCATCATGGGCCATGTCGATCACGGCAAAACGAGCCTTTTGGATGCTTTGCGCAAAACCGATGTGGTGGCCCATGAAGCGGGCGGCATCACGCAGCATATCGGCGCCTATCAGATCACGGTGCCGGCCGGTGACCGCGTGACCTTCATTGACACGCCTGGCCATGAAGCCTTCACGGCCATGCGCGCGCGTGGCGCATCAGTGACGGATATGGTGGTGCTGGTGGTGGCCGCTGATGATGGTGTCATGCCGCAGACGGTGGAAGCCATTCGCCATGCGCGGGCGGCCAAGGTGCCGCTGATTGTCGCGGTCAATAAGATCGACAAGCCTGGCGTGAAGCCCGAACGCGTGAAGCAGGAATTGCTGCAACACGAAATCGTGGTGGAAAGCCTTGGTGGTGAAACCCAGGAAATCGAGGTCTCGGCCACCCAGAAGATCAATCTGGACAAGCTGCTGGAAGCGATTTCGCTGCAAGCGGAAATCCTTGATCTGCGCGCCAATCCGGACCGCGCGGCGGAAGGCACCGTTATTGAAAGCAAGCTCGACCGCGGGCGTGGCCCCGTCGCGACCGTGCTGGTGCAAAAGGGCACTTTGAAGCAGGGTGACATTGTCGTGGCCGGTGCCGAATGGGGCCGTGTGCGCGCGATGTTGGATGACAAGGGCCGGCAGTTGAAGGATGCCGGGCCTTCCTTGCCGGTGGAAATCCTCGGCCTTTCCGGCGTGCCGACGGCGGGCGAGAATTTCATCGCCGTTGAAAACGAAGCCCGCGCGCGGGAGATTTCCGAATTCCGTCAGCGCAAGCTGCGCGAAAAAGCAACTGCCTCTGCCGGCGCTGGCCGTGGCAGCCTGACCGATATGCTGGCCCGCATCCAAGCGGGTGAGCAGAAGGAAGTCGCTGTTGTGGTGAAGGCTGATGTGCAGGGTAGCTCTGAAGCCATCGGCGTCACGCTCGGCAAGCTTGGCAATGATGAAGTGCGCGTGCGTGTGCTGCATAGTGCGGTGGGTCAGATCACTGAATCTGACATCCAACTGGCTAAAGCATCGGACGCGGTGATTGTTGCCTTCAATGTGCGCGCCACATCTCAGGCGCGTGATTTAGCGCAGCGCGAAGGGGTGGAGATTCGCTATTACTCCATCATCTACGAAGTTGCCGATGACATTGAAAAGCTGGTCAAGGGCAAGTTGGCACCCGTGCAGCGCGAAAAGTTCCTGGGCTATGCGCAGATTTTGCAAGTCTTCGAAGTCAAGCGCATCGGCAAAGTGGCCGGCTGCCGTATCACGGAAGGCCAGGTCAAGCGCGGCGCTGGCGTGCGGTTGCTGCGCGATGGTGTCGTGATCCATCAGGGCGAATTGTCCACGCTGCGCCGCTTCAAGGATGATGTCCGCGAAGTGGGCAATGGCCTGGAATGCGGCATGTCCTTCGCCAATTACGATGATATCCGCGTTGGCGATCAGATCGAATGCTATGAGACGGAGACGGTAGCGGGCTGATCAGGCCCCAAGCCGCCCCGTCTGCCTGGCACGCCCGGATTGAAAGGTCCGGGCAGGGAACACACGCATGAGCAAGCATCAGCATCACGGCCGGGCGGAAGGCCCTTCCCAGCGGCAATTGCGCGTGGCGGAAGAAGTGCGCCATGCGCTTTCCGCCACTTTCGCGCGTGAAGAATTCCGCGATCCCGCCTTGCAGGGCCTGCATGTGACGGTGACGGAAGTGCGCGCCTCCCCGGATTTGAAGCATATGACTGCGTTTGTCGCGGCACTCGGGCGGGAAATCACCAAGGAAGAATTGGCGGGCCTGAGGCGCGTGAGATCTTTCCTGCGGCGGGAGGTTTCCCACGCCGTACGCCTGAAATATGCCCCTGATCTGCATTTCCAGCCCGATACGGCCTTGGACTATGCGATGCACATAGATGAAGTGATGCGCCGACCCGAAGTGCAGCGCGATTTGCAAGCCAAGCCCGAACGGGAAGACAAGCCATGAGCGAAATTCGCGAAAGGCGCCCCGGCCCGCCACGCGGCAAGCATCGCCAGCACAAGAAGCCCAAGGGTATTCCGCTGGATGGTTGGCTGATCATTGATAAGCCAACGGGTGTCGGTTCGACCGATGTGGTGACGCTGTGCAAGCGCGGCTTTAATGCGCAGAAATGCGGCCATGGCGGCACGCTCGATCCGCTGGCCACCGGCGTGCTGCCGATTGCCTTTGGTGCGGCAACGAAAACCGTGCCTTACGTGATGGATGGCACGAAGACCTATCGCTTCACGCTGAAATTCGGCGAAGCGCGGGATTCCGATGACGCCGATGGCAAGGTGATTGCCACATCCGATGTACGGCCTGATGACGCCGCCATTCGCGCCGCGCTGCCGCAATTCATCGGCGATATCATGCAGGTGCCGCCGATATTCTCGGCCATCAAGGTCGCGGGCGAACGCGCCTATGATCTTGCACGCGCCGGCGAAATCCCGGAATTGGCGCCACGCCCGGCCCGGGTGGATCGGTTTGAACTGATTGAACGGCCAGATGCCGACACGGCGGTGTTTTTCGTTGAATCCGGCAAGGGCGTTTATATGCGGAGCCTGGCGCGAGACATTGCGCGGGCCTGTGGTTCGGTTGGCCATATTGCGGCGCTCAGGCGCATGCGGGTTGGGCCTTTTCACGAAAAGGACGCCGTGGCCCTGGACAAGATCGCCGTTTCCGGCGATACGCCGCCCCCTTCTCCGGTGCTTCTGCTACCGGTGACGACCGCGCTGGCCGACATCCCGGCGCTGGCCCTCACCGAAGCGGAAGCCGCGCGGCTTTCATACGGCCAGCATATCCCGCTGGTTGAACTGATGGGCCGCGTACCGCGTGAGGCCAATCCCGATGGGGGTTTGGCCAGGGCGATGGTGGGGGGGCGCCTGATGGGTCTTGCCCGCTTGGAAGAAGGCTTGCTGAAGCCGGAGCGTTGGTTGGGTCAGGGCGGTTCTTGAACCATTGCCGGGCATTGCCCGGACGAGAGGAGAAATCCGATGTCGATCACCGCGGAGCGTCGCACGACGCTTATTTCCGAATACGCCACCAAGGCCGGCGATACCGGCAGCCCGGAAGTGCAGGTTGCGCTGCTGTCTGAGCGCATTTCCAACCTGACCGAGCATCTGAAGACCCATGCCAAGGATTTCCATTCCCGGCGCGGTTTGCTTGTGCTGGTGGGTCAGCGTCGTGGCCTGTTGGATTACCTGAAGAAGAAGGACCAGAAGCGTTATGAAACGCTGATCGGTCGCCTGGGGCTGCGGCGGTAAGGCGTTCTGCTTGGCGCGTTGCGCCGACCAGAAAAAAGGGGGCTTTGTGCCCCCTTTTGTTTTTCTGCCCGCTTATTTCTTCGCCGCCGGCGGCAGCCCCGGCAGCATGCCCCCCGGCATTTGCATGGAAGGCGCACCTGCCGGGCGCTGGAAGCGCGCCATTTCCTGTGGGCCATAACTCACGCGCAGCGCCTCAAGCCCGCCCTGCACACCGGGGGCGCTGCCTTGGGAACGCAGCAGCACTCCATCATCGGTGAAGCAGCCCGTCCCGCTTCCTTGCGGCCCTTCATGCCGCCAATTGGTGCAGGCAATCCCTGCCACGCGATCAGCGCCAACCCGCGTGAAGCGGGCGGATTCCAGGGCACGCACATGGCTCGCCGCCTGGGCCATGGGGATATCCATCACCATGGGCTGAGGCATTTGCATGACCATAAAACCCCTCTGTCCGGCGAAATCGGCAATGGTGTAGCCCATGCCGGGCAAATCCACGCGCATCAACCGCGCCGTCGCCGCCCAGGCCATGGTCACTTCCTGCATCGGGCCGGCACCCGAAACGCGGTAGGTCACGGCCACATCGCGGCTCGGAAAAAGCCGAGGTGCGTCCTGCGCCAGGGCGGGCAGGCTGAAGGCAAGGGCGCTGATCGCGAGAAAAATTGACCGCATGGGGTCCTCCTGAACGGCATGCCAAAAGGCATGACCCGACACATCATATCATGCGCCTGGGCGTAGATTATTTAAGGCGCCGGCGCGGCAAGTTCAGGGCATTGCCCGCCGGGGCAAATTCTCACCTTCGAAGTAACGCGGGTTGGAAGCTTGGAAGCCATCGGTTGTCTCGCGCCGCCGCACACAGGCCATGGTGGATTGCGCCAAGCTTCGCCAATCATTCGCGCTGCGGGAAGCTTCCAAAAGGCACCGGTCATAAACGGTATATTGAAATCCGGGGCCGCAGCCGAAACTCGGGCGATCCGCGCTTGCGGCAGTCAATATCACCCGGTTGGGCTTTGTCATCGGGGATTCGGTGAAGACTCCGGAATAGCAGCCGGAGACAAGCACAATTGTGGGCGCATCACCGCAGCCGCTCTCCAAGGCCCGGTTGAGAATAGCGGGTGACAGGATTTGGCGGCTCGCGGCCAGGAAAATCCCCTGCTGCTGCGCCCCATGGGCCGTGACGTAGACCAGACAACCCTCACCGGATGCCGGGCGCAGCGCAGCAATGGCGGCGACCACTGCCTGCCGCGTTGCCAATTGTGCCTTGCCTTGATCAATAACGGCTTGGGCGGAGCTGAAGCGCTTGGTCTCGCCCCGGACAAGGTTGGGGGCCATGATGTCCTGAAGCGCATCAACCGCATTGTCCCAGACGGGCAGGCTGCCATCACCTGCCACAAATACGGCCCGGTAGGCGGGGCTGATTGCCGGCGGGCTGCCCTGCTGTTCGACCGAGGCGCAGCCCGACAGCAAGAATAGAGCAATCAAAAACTTCCGCATGGCAGCATCTTTCCGGATGTCCGGCCCAAGCCCAGGCCAAAGGCTACCCCTGTTCTTTCGGAGAGGTAAAGTTTTTTTGCGCTAATCGGCCCCTTTCCTACCCCGCCCCGCAAGTTTCTGGTGGCATTTTCCCGCAATCCGGGCCATATCCCCCTTTGGTGCTGCCCGGCCGGAAGCCGGGGCGCCAACCGCCGCGCACGCTGCGGGTCAAGACAGTGTTTCAAGCCGTGGCTTCGGATAGGGACCACCGCGGCGTTTCCGGCCACATGGGCGGCCTTCCCGTCGCGCCTTTCCGCGATGGGCCCACCCCATGCCGCCCGAGACGCCGAGCAAACGGCCCCTCCACCGGGACTCCCCGGCGTTTCTGTCTTCTCCCGATGCGTCGCATTCCGGGGCCATTCGGCCCCTTCTGCCGCGCTGTCGCCCAAAGGGGGCGCGGCGTGGTTCGCGCTGGCATGGGCCAGCGCCCGAGAGGATGACGATGTTCGACAACTACTTCCGCAAGGAAATCGCCTGGGGCGGCAAGACCCTGGTTCTGGAAAGCGGCAAGATCGCCCGCCAGGCCGATGGCGCCGTGATGGCCCGCCTGGGTGACACGATTGTGCTTTGCACCGCCGTTGGTGCGCGTTCCGCCAAGCCGGGTCAGGATTTCTTCCCGCTGACCGTGCATTATCAGGAAAAGACCTTCGCCGCCGGCAAGATCCCGGGCGGCTTCTTCAAGCGTGAAGGCCGGCCTTCCGAATCTGAGACCCTGATTTCGCGCTTGATTGACCGCCCGATCCGCCCGCTTTTCCCCGAAGGCTTCCGCAATGAAGTCCAGGTGATTGCGACCGTGCTGTCGCATGATATGGAAAATGATCCCGATATCGTTGCCATGGTCGGTTGTTCTGCCGCACTCACGCTTTCCGGCATTCCGTTCTTCGGCCCGGTTGGCGCGGCGCGCGTTGGCTATATCAATGGCGCCTATGTGCTGAACCCCACACTTGAAGAACGCAAGCAAAGCGCGCTTGACCTGGTGCTGGCCGGTACCGCCGAAGGCGTGCTGATGGTGGAATCGGAAGCGAGCGAATTGACGGAAGAAGTCATGCTCGGCGCCGTCACCTTCGGCCATGCGGGCTTCCAGCCGGTGATCCAGGCGATCATTGAATTGGCCGAAGTTGCCGCCAAGGAACCCTGGCCGCTGCCGGAACCTTCGGAAGCCGAAGTGGCGCTGAAAAAGCGCATCGCCGAATTGGGCCGCGCCGATATGGCCGTGGCGTACACGGAAACGCAGAAGCTGCTCCGCCAGGAAAAGGTCGGCGCGGTGAAGAAGCAGGTGATCGCCGCGCTTGAAGCCGAAGGCGCCGATGTGAACCTCGCCAAGGGCTTGCTCAAGGAATTGGAAGCGGATGTGGTCCGCAACAATATCCTCGATACCGGCAAGCGCATTGACGGGCGTGACACACGCACCGTGCGCCCCATCATGGCCGAAGTGGGCGTGCTGCCGCGCGCGCATGGCTCCGCGCTGTTCACGCGCGGTGAAACCCAGGCGCTGTGCGTTGCCACACTCGGCACCGGCCAGGATGAGCAGGTGATTGACGCGCTGGTGGGCGAATATCGCGAAGATTTCATGCTGCACTACAATTTCCCGCCCTATTCTGTGAATGAAACGGGCCGCATGGGGAGCCCCGGCCGGCGTGAAGTGGGCCATGGCAAACTCGCCTGGCGCGCCATTCATCCGCTGCTGCCGGAGAAGGAAAAATTCCCCTACACCGTGCGCGTGGTCTCCGAAATCACGGAAAGCAATGGCTCATCCTCCATGGCGACGGTCTGCGGGACATCGCTTTCCATGATGGATGCCGGCGTGCCGCTGAAGCGCCCCTGCGCGGGCATTGCGATGGGCCTGATCAAGGAAGATCGTGGCTTTGCCGTGTTGTCCGACATTCTGGGTGATGAGGATCACCTCGGCGATATGGATTTCAAGGTGGCCGGGACGGAAGTGGGGATTACCTCACTTCAGATGGACATCAAGATCACCTCTATCACGCCGGAGATCATGAAGATCGCGGTGGAACAGGCGCGTGAAGGGCGGCTGCATATTCTTGGCGAAATGGCCAAGGGGCTGACCGGGGCGCGCACTGATGTGGCCGCGACCGCGCCGCGCATTACTGTGATCAACGTGCCGAAGGACAAGATCCGTGATGTGATCGGCTCTGGCGGCAAGGTCATTCGTGAAATCACGGAACAGACCGGTACCAAGGTGGATATCGAAGATGACGGCACCATCAAGGTCGCCGCCACCAGCACGGAAGCCGCGCAGCGCGCCATTGATTGGATCAGGGGCATTGTGGCGGAACCGGAACTTGGCGTGATCTATAACGGGAAGGTCGTGAAGACCGCCGATTTCGGCGCCTTCGTGAATTTCCTCGGCGCCAAGGATGGGCTGGTGCATATCTCGGAACTCGCGAATGACCGCGTGAACAAGACCACCGATGTCGTCAAGGAAGGCGATGCGGTGAAGGTGAAGGTCATTGGCTTTGATGAACGCGGCAAGGTGAAGCTTTCCATGCGCGTCGTGGATCAGGCGACGGGCGCGGATATCACCGAACAGGTCGGCGCCAAGCGCCCGCGCCCGGAAGGCGATGACCGTCGTGGCGGGGAACGCGGTGAGCGTGGCGAACGCCGTGAACGCCGTGAACCGCGGGGCGATTGATCCTACCTAACCGGCCCCCCGCCCCCTTTAACCGGGGCGGGGCTTGGCCTAATAACCCGGTCCATTCAGTGGGGAGCGCCGTTACTTGAAGGCCATCAATACAATCAGGATGGGGGGCGTTGATGTCCTGCCGCTGGTGGAAGGCGGCAAGGGCGTTGCTGTTTCCAATGGGCGCACCTGCGGCGGCTGGGCCTCGGCCGGCGGCGTTGGCACCTTCTCGGCCGTCAATGCCGACAGCTATGATGCGGATGGCAATATCATCCGGCAAATCTATCACGGCAAAACGCGCCGCGACCGGCATGAGGAATTGGTAGAATACGGCATCAAGGGCGGCATCGCCCAAGCCCAGCGCGCCTGGGACATGGCCGGCGGCAAAGGGCGCATCCACGCCAATATCCTGTGGGAAATGGGCGGCGCAGAACGCGTTGCGCGCGGCATGCTGGAAGGTGCGCGCGGGCTGATCCATGGCATCACTTGCGGTGCGGGCATGCCCTATAAGCTCGCGGAAGTGGCGCGGGATTTCGGCATTCACTACTACCCGATCATTTCTTCCGCGCGCGCTTTCGCCGCCTTGTGGAAGCGTTCCTATCACAAGACGCGCGAATGGCTGGGCGGCGTGGTTTATGAAGACCCCTGGCTGGCCGGCGGGCATAACGGGCTTTCCAATAGCGAAGACCCCAAGGTGCCTGAGGCGCCGTTTCCGCGCGTGTTGAAGCTGCGTCAGCAAATGCGCGAATTTGGTCTTGGCGATGTGCCGATCATCATGGCGGGCGGCGTCTGGTGGCTGGAAGAATGGGAAGATTGGATTGATAATCCTGATCTTGGCCCGATTGCCTTCCAATTCGGCACGCGCCCCTTGCTAACGCAGGAAAGCCCGATCAGTGAGGCCTGGAAGCAGCGGCTGCTGACACTGAAGCCAGGTGAGGTGCTGTTGCAGCCTTTCTCACCGACCGGGTTCTATTCTTCAGCCGTGCGCAATGAATTCCTGCGCGAATTGGAAGACCGCAATGAACGCCAGGTCGCCTATACGGCGGAACCGGTCGGTGATCATTTGTCCGAATATGGCGTCGGGCCGCGCAAGCGCCCGGTATTCGTGACACCGCATGATCTGGCGCGCATTGCGCATTGGGAAGCGGAAGGCTTCACGGAAGCCATGCGCACGCCCGACAATACGCTGATTTTCGTGACGCCGGAGAAATCCCGCGAAATCGTCAAGGATCAGGTGGATTGCATGGGCTGTCTTTCAGCCTGCCGCTTTTCCAACTGGTCTCAGCATGAACCGGATTTCGACAATGGCCGCCGCGCCGATCCACGCAGCTTCTGCATCCAAAAGACGCTGCAGGACATCAGCCATGATGGCGCTTTGGAAAAGAACCTGATGTTCGCCGGGCATAATGCCTATCGCTTCGGGTCCGATCCTTTCTATTCCAATGGCTTCATCCCGACCGCGAAGCAATTGGTGGAACGCATCCTGACCGGGCGCTGAGGCCAATCATGCCCGCGCCAGTCTCTCTTGCCGCCTGGGGTAGTTTTCATGTCGGCGGGCGGGAGGTCACCATTACGGATCAACCGGCGCGTGAGGTATTGTTCACGCCCGGCGGCGTGCCGGCCAAGGTGGACCCCAACGGCACCTATCTGATCGGCGCGCTTTACGCGCAGTATATGATCCCTGCTGCGCCGCGCGGGCGCCACCCGCTTCTGATGTGGCATGGCGGCGGCTTGTCCGGCGTGTGTTGGGAAACCACGCCCGACGGCCGCGAAGGCTGGCAGCAGTATTTTCTGCGCCAGGGCTGGCCGGTTTATGTGAGTGATGCGGTGGAACGCGGCCGCGCCGGCTGGTCCCTGATCCCCGAGGTCACTGGCGGCACCGCGCTGACGCTGCCGATAGACAATCCCTTTGAGCGGTTTCGGATTGGTGCCGGCCCCGGTTCCTATCAGCGTGGTGAAGTACTGCCCGGCAATCAATTCCCCGCGGATGATGCAAGTTACCGTAATTTCATGCGCCAGATCGTGCCGCGCTTCACGACAACGGATGAGATGACGCTTGATGCCTATGATGCGCTGCTTCAGCGTGTGGGGCCTGCGGTGGTGATGGCGCATAGCCAGGGCGGGTTTTTCGCCTGGAATGCGGCGCAGCGCCGGCCTGATGCGTTGCGCGCCCTGGTGCTGGTGGAACCAGCGTCAATCGGTGATCCAGCGCGCATCGCAGTGCTGCGTGATATTCCCGTGCTGATCATCTATGGCGATTATATCAAGGAAGATGCGCGCTGGCCCGATATTCGCGCGCGCGGTGTGGCCTTTGCTGACAGCCTGCGCGCCGCGGGTGGATATGTGGACATCATTGACCTGCCCGAGCATGGCATTACCGGCAATAGCCACATGATCATGATGGACCGCAATAGTGATCAGGTGGCGGCGCTAGTGCAAAGCTGGCTCGCGGCGCGTGGGCTTTGGATTTAGCTTGAGGTCATATTCTTGATATCTTTGGTGTCGGATTCCTCTGCTAACCTGAGACTGTCTTGAACTCTGGTGTTAAAATTTTGGGGGATTTCGGAAGCGGAAACCATGTAATCGGTAACAGCCATCACAAATTGACGACTTCTCCTGTTGACCCTCAAGTCCTGCTCCAATTATTTTCGTGGTCTTCATGCCGACCACAAATCGTTCGAATGGCTAGATCACGACAAATGCCTACACAAACGAAAACATCTTGAGGTGCCGAGATAACAATACCAGCCAGTTTCACGAACCTGTCCCATGCGGGGAACTCCTGACCACTTCCCGCCGGACCCATACGCTGTCGAAGTTCCTGGCGAATATGATAAGATTCTTTTCCGCCCCAGATATAACATCGTAATGCGGTTTCAAACTCGTCTTTAGTCATTTTAGGATCATGTAGGCGGCGTATATCTCGCCCAAGTAAGAACCACATAACGAAAACGGCAGAAAGCATATCGAAGAAAATTGTTACGTGAGTGTCCTTGTCTGGATTAAACTGCCCCCGAACTGCCCTCATGTCGACCAGAACTCGCCGAAACACGCGCCACGGCTCGCCCGTTATGGGTGCAGTATTCCTGCAATTATCATACAAATCCTTCGATTATTCATTTTTCTCATAACATTCATATAGCTTATTCCAGCGTTCAATTGAAGCTTGATAAGAGTTATCCCTCCCAAATTCTTGATCAAACGTTCGTACAAGATTCTGAAATGACACCTCGTCATATAAATCGACTTCAATTTTGAGTGCAGAAATGCGGTGATTGTACACAGCACGGTTTTTGAGAATTACAATGGCATCGTTGCAATTAGTAGACGAAAGTAAGCCGGGCGCCCAGAATGCTCGATTGATCGGGCTCATTTTGCTTGAGAGTCCGTTCGGGAACATTTCTATCTTTTGCAGAGTTTTCTGATCATGAGGCGTATGTAAGCCAAACGCAGGAAACTCAGCGCCGAGGCATTGAGATTTTCCCAATGCTTCGCAAGGCGACGGCAGCGGTTGAGCCAGGCAATGCTTCGTTCCACAATCCAACGCTTCGGCAACACCTCAAAACACGATGCAGTATCAGATCGCTTCACGATTTCGATCTGCAAGTTCCGGAGGATACGCCCGAGTGCGACCCTGAACAAAGGCCCCTGATAGCCGACATCAGCGTAGAGCTTACGCAAACACGGATAAAGCCCAAACAGTGTCGCCATAACCATGACACCACCATCCCGGTCTTGAATATCCACCCCGTGAACCACGGCATGCAGCATCAGGCCTAGGTTGTGTGGACACTTATCTATCTTAACCACAGTATGGTAGCTGCGATTGTTACTACGGCGAGGTAGTTTCTTGCTGTTTTTTCGTAACGCGTTGCGACGCGCCGGAATTGCTTTAGCCTACTGAAGCAGCACTCCATCACATGACGCTGCGCGTAGAGATGCCTGTCAAAAGGATGCTTCTTCGCGCGGGATGGGTTGCTCGGAATAACGGCGATGGCGTCTTTTTCTGCAATAGCTTCGCGTAGTGGATCAGCATCGTAGGCGGCATCGGCGAAAAAAACATCGGCGGGAAGCCCCTCAATGAGCCCATGGGCCTGAGGGCAATCCCCACCTTGGCCCCCAGTGAGGACAAATCGCACCGGGCCGCCCAAACCGCGTATAGCCATGTGGATTTTCGTGCTCAACCCGCCGCGCGAACGGCCCAGGGCCTGATCTTCAGCCCCCCCTTTTTTTGCGCCGGAAGCGTGTTGATGGGCGCGAATGATAGTGCTGTCGACGATCAGGTATTCAAAATCCGGATCGTCAGCCATGGCTTCGAAAATGCGAAGCCAAACACCCTTTTGGCTCCAGCGGCTAAAACGGTTGACCGCCGAAAATCGGAGATTGGGTAGGCGCCAGCACCGCAACGATCACGCCGCTCATGACGCTGATTGATGCCCATACGCTGGCCGCCGAGCGGCTGCCTTGGGCGGCCCGCGATGGCGCGCCGAACGGATCGAGTAAAACGCTTGCAACAGCAGGGCGCGGATCAGTCGCTCGGGCAGGATGGATTCACGACCGAATGGTGAATAGAGCGCGTCAAAGGCTGCAGAGAGATCAGCCAAGGCGCCGCTCACAAGGCCGCGGATAACCCGCAGCGGATGGTCGGGGCGCACCCGCTTTTCAAGATCAACATGGCTGAACAAGGAACGCGACCAAATGCGACCATAGTGAATGATAAATGCGGAAATCAGGCTATGAATTTCAGCAGCCTGATAGAGCGTTTTTCGTTATATTTTATGAACGAAAAACGCTCAAGCTGTTAAAGTGCCTCGCCCGCGCCGGTACCGGTGAAGGGGGTTGGGATGCACCATTCCTCACCCCGCGCGGTGGTAACGTATTCCGGCCAGCGGAGATCAACCGGCGGGACGAAATCCGCCGGCAGCAGCGGGCCGACCCATTTTGAGCCACCAATGCCGCCGCCGGTGCGGTCACGAAACTCTGCTTGCGCTGCGGCCAGCACGCCAGGGTCAGTCGCCAAATCCACCAGCGTTAGCGCCATGGTCTTGGCCGCGACAAAAAGCCCCGGATCAACCGCGGCGGGCAGGCCGCCCAGCGCGTTATAGGCCCAATTCGGATAGGCATAGCCAGGTGTGGGCGGTTGCAGCCTTGGCCGCGCCGCCAGCAGCCGCACGGTCGGCGCATGCCAGCTATATTCGACATAATCATCGGCGCTGAGGTGCTTCTGCCAGGAAGGCAGGCCGGCACGCAGCCTGGTTTCATTTTCCTCCGGCGTGGTCAGCTTGCTGACACTTTGGATGAAGGGATTGGCCATGGGCGCGAGGCCCAGATTGCGCTGGATTGCGCGGCCGAATTCCAGCGCTGTTTCATCATAGTGGGGCGCACCGACTTCCTGTAGGTTCTTCCAGGTGAGGTCGGTCATCACCGTATTGGGCAGGCCAACGCGGGTTTTAGTGACCCAGCGCGCATAGGCCTTACAGCCGGTAATGGACGCAACATGGCGCGCATTGCCCGCCAACACGCGCCAGATCTGTTCCTGAATGCCCAGCGATGAGGCGCGCCAGGAATATTGAATCTGCGAAAAACGCGGCGTCAGATTATCGGATGTCGCGCCACCATCGCCCAGGATGAATTCATTGAGCGTCCATGACCCCGCATGCGGAAACATGGCTTCCTTGGTGTATTTCGTGGTGGTGTACATGAGACAGAGCGCATCCACCGCACCAGGGCAGCGCGCGGCGGCATGGGCGCCTTCAATCGGCATCAGCGTGGGGTCAATCCAGTTTTCCGGCTGATCCGCTTCGAAGCTGATGATCACACTCCAATAGGCGCCGAAATGGGTTTCGCCCGTCACAGTATTAGATGGCCAGGGATGCCAAACCACGGCAGCATCCAGCCCATCATAATAGCCCTTTGCTGCGTGGATAGGTTTTGATCCGCAGACTTTCTCGGCCGGTTCACCGAAAAGCTTGAGCTTGCCCTTCACGCCATGCTGTTGCATCGCCGCCTTGGCGCCAAGCACTGCGGCAAGCGCGGCAGTGCCCAGCACCGAATGCGGGTCCGTATGGCCCGCCGTATAGGGATGCAGCCCTTCACGCGGCGCCTGGTAGGGTACAACCTGCTGCGAATTGCCGGGCACCGCATCATATTCGGAAAAGCTCGCCAGCACCGGCGCGCCTTCGCCCCATTCGGCGACAAAGGCAGTCGGCATGTCGCCCGAGCCTGCTTCAACCTTGAAGCCCTCCGCGCGCAGCAATTCCACGTAATCGCGGCAGGATTTGTATTCCCGCCAGGCAGGTTCGGCATGCGCCCAGATGCCTTCATTGAAGCGCGAAAGCCGCGCCTCATTGGCTGCGATCCAATCAAGCGCGGCTGCGCGGATGGTCTTGTTTGCGTTCACTGCGATAATTCCTTCTGGCTTCAGGATTTCCGAACATTCCAGAAGGTCGCGAAACCATCCTGAATACCACTCAGATTATTGCGGAAGGCGGTCGGCTGCAGATACTGGCCGATCGGGTAATAGGGCACTTCGCGCATGGCTTCGCGCTGAATGTCCTGACAAATGGTTTTTTGTGCGGCCTCATCCAGGGCGCGGAACCATTCATCGCGCAGGGCCTCAATCCGCGGCATGGTCGCCCAGCCGGCATAGCCCGCCTCCCCATTGCCGCGCAGCGCGATATGCCCGGCAGGGTTCAGCCAATCTGAACCGGACCAATTGGTGACAAAGGCGCTCCAGCCGCCATCGGCGACGGGGCCCTTGCGGTTGCGCCGTTGCAGCATGGAATTGAATTCCACGGCATAGACTTCAACATTCATGCCGACGCGCTTGAAGGTATCTTCCATCACCGCGCCAAGCGCCATGAGCGTCGCGGAATTGGATGGCACCATCAGCAAAACGGGTTCCCCGCGATAGCCGGCCACGCGCAGCGCATCGCGCACCTTGGCAGCATCCCGCGCGCCCATTAGCGGTTCCAGCCCCGCTTCCGAACCCATCGGCGTTTTCGGGCAGAAGAAGCCAAGCGGCGTGTGATAGAGGCTTTTTTCATCCGGCCCGACCACCGCCTGCATGAAGGCGGTTTGGTCAACGGCACCCCAAAGCGCGCGGCGGATTTCCGGATTGTTGAAAGGCGCCTGCAAATGATTGACGCGCACCATGCAAACAAAGCCGGTATTATCCAGAACGCGCACATTCACATTACGGGCGCGGCGCAGCAGGGGAAGCTGATCGTGATAGGCATATTCGATCCAATCCACTTCATTCGCGACAAGGGCTGAAACGGCGGTGGAAGGGTCTGGCATGCTGCGCCATTCGACCCGGTCGAAATGCACCACCTTGGCGCCAGAGGTCCAGCCGCCAGCCGCCCCAGGGCGCGGCACATAGCGTTCGAATTTGGTGTAGACATTGAGCGAACCGGGAACCCGTTCATCCGCCTTGAACCGGAAGGGGCCGGAGCCGATCAATTCCGGCACCTGACGGAAGGGATCTGTATTGGCCAGGCGTTCCGGCATCATGGCGCAAACGGGAACCGAAGCCTTGCCAAGCGCGATGGGCAGCAAGGGGAAGGGCTGCTTCAGGCGGAAGCGGATGGTGCGATCATCCGGGGCGGAGAGCTCATCGGTAGCGTTCAGCAGCGTTTCACCAAAGGGATCACGCCGCGCCCAGCGGCGAATGCTGGCGACACAATCACGCGCCAGCACGCGTTCCCCATCATGCCAGAACAGGTTTTCGCGCAGCGTCAGGTTCCAAAGCCGGCCACCATTTTCCACCCGATGGCCTTCGACCATTTGCGGGCTGGCCTGGAAATTGGCGTCCATGCTGTAGAGCGTATCGAACACCATATAGCCGTGGTTGCGGCTGATATAGGCGGTGGTGGTCACGGGATCGAGTGTGACGAGATCCTGCTGCGGCACGAAGCGCAAGACCCGCGCCGCTGCCGATTGGGCGAGGGCCGGTGCGGCCATGGGGGCCAGCAGGCTGGCTGTGGCGAGGCTTCCTAAGTGGCGGCGTGTGATCATGGCGGGATCTCCTTTCCGGACGCGAGGGCTGCCCCGGGGGGGGGTGGGGCTGCCTCAGGAAGGATGCTTGCGCGGGCTGGCCCTTGCGACAAGCCCAGCGCTGGTCCGAATAATCGATTCGCGCGAGGCTGCCCGGTAAGCTTCCTGCCAAAGCGCTGCCTTGCAGGCAGAATTACCCGACCCTCGATAGGGTTTCGGGCATGATTCCGGGCGTCCCCGGGGGATTTAAGGAAAAAAACCGGGCATGGGGGCGGATTTCGCTTGCATTCCTCCGACACAGGGCATAGAAGCCCCTCAGACGCAGTACGCACGTGCCTCTGGCCCCCGGCCCTTCCGGCCAAAGGGTTTACGCAACGACGTCAAGCGTTCTGGCAACCCCGTCCGGGTCCCCTCGGGCGGCCTTCTTCTGGTCGCTGGTTCGTTCGACCGTTTCGTTAACCTTGGGCCGTCGCCTTCATGGGCGGCCCGTTTGGAGCCTGGAGGGTGCTGCGATGACACCGAAAATCGCACGCTTTTTGCGCGACAACGCGCCGGCCACGCCTTGCCTTGTGCTGGATGTGGATCGTGTTGAAGAAAAGTACCGCGCCATGCACGCGGCGCTGCCGCTTGCGCGCATCTATTATGCTGTGAAGGCCAATCCCGCCGCGCCGATCCTGGAGCGGTTGGTGAAGCTCGGCTCAAGCTTTGATGCGGCTTCTTTCGAAGAAGTGCAGGCGTGCCTGAATGCCGGCGCACGGCCCGAAGCGATTTCCTATGGCAATACCATCAAGAAGGCGTCGGCCATTGCGGCCGCCCATAAGGCTGGTGTTTCCATGTTCGCCTTCGACAGCATCGAGGAATTGGAAAAGCTGGCGCTCCATGCCCCCGGCGCGCGGGTCTATTGCCGCATCCTGGTGCAGAATGAAGGCGCGGAATGGCCGCTTTCGCGCAAATTCGGCTGCGAATTGGACATGGCACGCGACCTGATGCTGAAGGCCGGCGATATGGGGCTCGACCCCTATGGCATTTCCTTCCATGTCGGCAGCCAACAGACCAAGACCGAGACCTATGAAGGTGCGATCGCGCGCGCGGCGATGCTGTTCACGGATTTGAAGGAAGCGGGCGTGAAGCTCCGCATGGTCAATCTGGGCGGCGGCTATCCGGTGCGCTACCGCGCGGAAGTGCCGGGCATTGATGATTTCGGCATGGCCATCATGGGCGCCATGACGAAGCATTTCGGCAATGACCTGCCGGAGATGGTGGTGGAGCCTGGGCGCTTCATTGTGGGCGATGCTGGCCTGGTTTCCAGCGAAGTGGTTCTGGTGTCCCGCAAGGGTGCCGCTGATCCGGTGCGCTGGGTCTATCTGGATATCGGACGCTTTGGTGGCCTTGCGGAAACCGAAGGCGAGGCCATTCGTTACGATATCCGCACGCCGCATGATGGGTCCGAGGACGGGCCGGTGACCATTGCGGGCCCGACCTGCGACAGCACGGATACGCTTTACGAAAAGTCCAATTACCGCATGCCGCTGAATTTGGCCTGCGGTGATCGGGTGGAGCTGCTGGCGACCGGGGCGTATGTGACGACCTATGCGTCGCAAGGCTTCAACGGCTATGCGCCGTTGAAGGAACACTACATTTGACGTCCTATGGCGTGATCCGCTTGCGCGGGTCACGCCGTAAGATTTGTAGAGATATTGGTCACGGGCGCGGCCAAGTGGTGTGCCTCGGCGCAAGGTTCCCTAAGGATCGCCGCGGCTTGCGAGGATTTCGCCATGCGGAAGATCTGGGAGCGCTTCACTGGTCACCGGGTGTAGAATATGGCCTCGCCAAAGCGCCCTCTCAATCCTCCAAAAGCGAAAGCCAAGGCTGCTGAGCCAGGCGGCGCCTGCCATAGGGTCGCTGCGGGATCGCAGCATGATGGGCGACCATTCCATGACGATTTTAAGTGCTGGTGAGCGGCGAAGCGTCTCCTCTGCCCCGCGCAGCGCCAAAATCTCCGAACCTTCAATGTCCAAGCGGATCAATGAAACAGGCCGCGTGCCCTCCTCCCTCAAGGCCGCATCAATGGTTGTGGCCTGGGCAGGAAGCCGGCGAGAGTAACGGTTGGAAGTATGTGGAACCGCCACATGAGCGCCACCGTAAACCTCGGGCTCAAGCAGTATTTCTATCGGCCCTTCATGATCGAGCAGGGCAAGGTTGCGTATCTCGATGCTTGCCAGTCGCTCAAACCTGTTTTTTTGATAGACGAGGGTAAGTTCCAACAAGGGGATTAAATCAGCTAAAGGTTCAAATACATAAAGTCGGCCAGTCGGGCCGATTGCCTCGGCCATCACCAAGGTATGGCAGCCAATATTCGCACCGCCTTCAACAACCAAATCGCCAGGGCGCAGCAGACGGCGCAGTGCCCCCACCACATGCTTTTCCCAATAGCCCTGCACGGCCAAATTAGGGGTTATCAAGAGATCGTCTGCCATAAGGAAAATAATGTTGCCTTCACGGTCAATGGTGGCCGAATATCGCCCCAGGGGAATCAAAATGGGTCGTTTGTAACGCAAGGCGCCTAGGCGCCTGATAAATATGTCGAGAAAGCGGGGCATCATGGGCGCTAAGCTGCCCCGCGCCCAAGACCTTTCCATAAGCAAGACTGCCAAGGCCGCGCAAGGCCATAGGGCATTATCGCACGCGCAGAAATTCCACCTCCATCGGGAGGAAAGCATGCAATTTCGATCAATAGGGGGTGGAATGGGTGCGGGTCACACATAACCCGGCCCCTCGATGGCGGGATGCGCCTTCAAAAACGCCTCATCCACCTCAACGCCGATGCCAGGCGCTTCCAGCGGACGCACGCAGCCATCCTTGCCGATGCGCCAGGGTTCGCTGCCCAATTCATCGCGGAACTTATTGGCGCGCGACACATCGGCTTCGAAATAACCGCCATTATCAATCGCGGCGAGCAGATGGATGGACGCGGCCTGATTGACGCCGGTCATGGATGAATGCGGGTGGATCGGAATCTTAAATCCGGATGCCATGGCGGCGATGCGCATGGTCTCAGTCACGCCGCCGCATTTGGATAGATCAGGCTGCCAGATACGGATGACATCATCTTCCAAGACGCGGGTAAATTCAAAGCGGGTGAAGTGATTTTCGCCGGCCGCCAGGGGCGTGCTGCCGAAGCCATGTGCCTCGGCATAGGAACGGTGATCATGCGCGGGGAAGGGTTCTTCCAGCCAGCCAATATTCAGCCGGTCCATCTCAGGCATTACCTGACGCACTTGCGCGATATTGTAGCCAATATTGGCATCGGTCAGGATTTCAAGCTCATGGCCGAAGGCGTCGCGCACCGCTTCCATGCGCGCAATGTCATCGCGCACCGTATCGCCCACACGGAGCTTCACGGCCTTATAGCCCGCTTCCATATGTGGGGCGGCTTCATCAATCAGCTGCGATGGCGGCTGATAGCCAAGCGCCACACCGCCGGCATAGGCCGGCATCGGCCGGGCTGAACCGCCGAGCAGCTTGTAAAGCGGCAGATTGAGCGCCTTGCCTTTGGCATCCCATAGCGCCATGTCGAGCCCCGACATGGCCATGGCAGTGGCCGCGCCCATGCCATGGCTTGCCAATTGATACTTGTAGATGCGCGCCCAGATGCCCGTGGTGTCAAAAGCATCCATGCCGAGCACCAATTGCTTGAGCGTGGTTTCCAGCAATTTCGCGATGGCGGTATGCGCGCGGCCGTGATGGCTTTCGCCCCAGCCGACAATGCCATCTTCCGTAATGACCTTCACCATCACCGCATCGCGTTTCACCGCCTGGCCAATCCCAAGCCGCGGCCCGGAATTGGGCGGCAGCGGGAAGGAGGTTGGGAATGCCTTGATGTCCACGATTTTCATGCGGCGATCCTCATGCTTGCTGGCGCGCAGCCTGCCACCTTGGCCAGGCATTTGCAAAGCCTCCGCACCCGTCGCAGCATGCGCCATCGCAGAGGAGGTCCTGGCATGAAACCCGATCCCATCCCCCCCAGCATGGAAGCCATCCGCCTATGGAGCGGTGTTGAATGCCCAAATGAGGCAGCGCGGCTTGGCCTTGCGGATCATATCGGCTTGCTCAAGGAATTGGCGGCGCTTCGCGGCACAATCGCGTTTGAAGACGAACCTTCCAGCTTTGAAGCGGCCCTCCGCGCCGAGCAGGAGAAGGACGCATGAGCGCTTTGCATGAACTTTCCATGACGGAAGCCGCCGATGCCGTGGCGCGTGGGGAGGTAACGGCGACTGCGCTCACGGAAGCCTGCCTCGCGCGCATTGCCGCGCATGATGGCAAGGTGAATAGCGTGATCAGGCTTGATCGCGACAGCGCCTTGGAACAGGCGGCGGCGGTGGATGCCGCGCGCAAGGCGGGCAAACCGCTTGGCCCGCTTGGCGGTGTGCCGATGATGCATAAGGATATGTATTACCGCGCGGGGAAGATTTCGACCTGCGGATCAAAAATCCGGCGGGATTTTGTGCCCAAAGTCACCGCGACCGTGCTGGAAAGGCTGGATGCCGCGGGTGCGATTGATATGGGCACGCTGAATATGGCGGAATTTGCCCAGAACCCGACCGGGCATAATGCGCATTTCGGCCATTGCCATAATCCTTGGCAGCATGGCTATTGCACGGGCGGATCATCCTCAGGCTCTGGCGCCGGCGTTGCGGCGCGGTTTTTCTATGGTGCGCTTGGGTCGGATACGGGTGGGTCCATCCGCCTGCCGGCGACGATTTGTGGCGTGACGGGCATCAAGGGCACGCAAACCCGCGTGTCGCGTGCCG
>JADCFP010000081.1 GCA_020249465.1 Roseomonas sp.
ACAAATCGGCTTCACCGGTGGCGAGCCTTTCATGAATCCGGACCTGCTTGACATGCTGGCGGATACACTCGCCCGGCCTGGGCTTTCCGCCCTGGTGCTGACCAATGCCATGCAGCCCATGCGGCGCTATGCCGATGGGCTATTGCGGCTGCGGGACCGCTTCGGCACGGATCGCCTGATCCTGCGCGTGAGCCTGGATCACTACGCCAAAACCTTTCACGACATGGAACGCGGCGCGGGCAGCTTTGCCAAAACCCTGGAAGGGCTTGGCTGGCTGGTGCGTGAGGGCTTCACCGTACACGTCGCCGGCAGGCTTGGCTTCGGCCAGGGCCAGGAAGCCGCCATGCGTCAAGGCTATGCCGCGCTTTTCGCCGAACACGGCATCCCGGTGGATGCGGCAGACCCCGTGGCGCTGATGCTATTCCCGGAAATGGATGAAAGGGCAGAGGTGCCGGAAATCACCGAAGCCTGCTGGGGCATTCTGCATAAATCGCCCGATAGCGTCATGTGCGCTTCCTCTCGCATGGTGGTGAAGCGCAAGGGGGCAGCGCGTCCTGCCGTGATTGCCTGCACGCTGCTGCCTTATGATGAGCGCTTTGAACTGGGCGCCACCCTGGCCGAGGCAGCGCAGCCGGTTGCCCTGAACCACCCGCATTGCGCGCGCTTCTGCGTGCTCGGCGGTGCGGCCTGTTCTCGGTAATCACTTCCATGCGCCGCCGTTCCCTGATGGCGCTGCCCCTGGCAGTACTTGCTGCGCCTGCCCTGGCGCAAACGACCCCCTTGCGCTTTGCGGTTGGCCCTTTTCAGCCAACAGCAGGCGATACGCGCCGCGCCTTTGCGCCGTTTTTCGCCCATTTGGCCCAGGCGTTGGGCCGCCCGCATGAATTGGCCGTCACCACCGATTGGGCCGGCATTGCGGTGGCGCTGGGCAGCGGGCAGGCGGATTGCGCCTGGATGGGGCCTTGGGGCTATGTGCTGGCGCGCGCCCGCGCCGGGGCGGAAGCTGTGGCGACCGTGCTCTATCAGGGCCGGCCCACCTATCACGCCATCATCATCGCGCGGCCTGATCTGCCGATAACCCGCTTTCCGGAAGATGCGCAGGGGCGCAGCATTTCCTTCGCCGATGCCGGTTCCACCAGCGGCTGGCTGATCCCGCATCACTGGTTCATGACGCGCGGGATAAACCCGCGCAGCTTCTTCCGTTACCGCGATGGGGCAAGCCATGCGGCGAATGTGATTTCCGTCGCCTCGGGCCAGGTGGACCTCGCCACGGATTTCGACCGCAACCTTGCCGCCATGATCGCCGCCGGGCGCGTTAGGCAGGATCAGGTGAAAATCGTCTGGCGCAGCGATCCCTTGCCGAATGATGCCCTGGCCGTGCGGCGCGATTTTGATCCTGGCCTCAAAGCCGCCATCACCCAGGCAGCACTGGCCATCACGGAAGCCGAGGCCGGTCAGATCATGCCGCCCAATTACACCGGCTGGGTGGCGGCAACGCCGGAAACCTATGCGCCGATCGAAGCCGCGGGCCGCGCACTCGGGCGGCTTTCCACTGCCTGATGCGGCGGGCTCCCTGTATCATCGGGTTCATTGCGGTTCAGGCGGCCTGTATCTGGGTGGTGCAGCCCGATCTGGGCCGGCTTTGGGCTGGCCTGCCCTGGCTTGCCGGCTGGATCGCAGGCGGCTTCCCGCCTGATTTTTCGGGCTTTGGAGACCTTGCGGCGCGCGCGGCGGAAACGCTTGCCCTCGCGACCCTGGGCACTACTTTGGCGGGGGTTTTGGCGCTGCCCCTGGCGCTGATGGCAGCGCGGCCTGCCAACCCCTACCCGGCGCTGTATCACCCGATCCGCACCTTGCTGGATGCCTTGCGCGGCATTGATGGCTTTGTCTTTGCGCTGATTTTTGTCGCCGCCGTCGGGCTTGGCCCCTTTGCCGGCATGCTTGGCGTGGCGCTGCATTCCGCCGGCAGCCTGGGCAAGCTCTGGTCGGAAGCGCTGGAGGCCGCCGATCCCGCCCCCATGGAAGCCGCGCGCAGCGCCGGTGCTGGCCGTGCCCAGGCAGCCGCCGTGATCCTGCTGCCGGAGACATTGCCGCAAACCGCCTCGGCGGCGCTCTATGTCTGGGAATTCAATATCCGCGCTTCAACCGTGCTTGGCCTGGTGGGCGCCGGCGGCATTGGGCAGGAGCTGAAGAACGCCGTGGATTTGCTCGATTTCAGCCGCGTGCTGGCGATTCTGGCGCTGATTGTCGCCATGACCCTGACGGCTGACCGGCTTTCCGCAGCCTTGCGCGCCAGGTTGCTGTGATGCTGGCGATATCAGTGCAGGGGCTTGGCGCTTCGCTTGGTGGGCGCGTGGTGCTGCGGGATATCTCGCTCAGCGTGGCGGCGGGGGAGATGGTGGCGCTAATCGGGCCTTCAGGGGCGGGGAAGACCACGCTGCTCCGCGCCATGGCGGGGCTTTTGCCATCCTCCGGCAAGCTGGTGGCTCAAGGCCAGCCCGCGCTGGTGTTCCAGCAACATGCGCTGGCAAGCCGCCTGACCGCGCGCGATAATGTGCTGGTGGGCGGGCTTGGGCGCATGGGTTTCTGGCGTGCGGCGCTGCGGCTTTGGCCCAGGGCGGAAATGGCCCTGGCGGAGGCAAGCCTGGCGCGCGTTGGCCTCGCTGGGCTTGGCGGGCGGCGGGCGGATCGGCTTTCCGGCGGGCAACGCCAGCGTGTCGCCATTGCCCGCGCGCTGCACCAGCAATCCCGTATTCTTTTGGCAGATGAACCCGTGGCAAGCCTGGACCCCGCCCTGGCAGAGGATGTGCTGAGCCTTTTGCAGGACCTGGCGCGCCGGGATCGCCTCGCGGTCGTGGTATCGCTGCATCAACATGATTTGGCCGCGCGTTTTGCCGACCGATTGCTTCGCCTGGAGGATGGATGTCTCAGACAGCTTTGATGGAACTGGTCGCGGATGGCCCGTTGCTGGTCTTTGGCGGCCCCTATTCAAACCTGCAGGCAACGCGCGCGGTGCTGACTGAGGCGACCCGGCGCGGCATTCCACCGGGGCGCGTGATCTGCACCGGCGATGTTGTTGCCTATGGCGCCGATGCGGCCGCCTGCTGCGACCTGATCATGACGAGCGGCATTCGGATGATTGCCGGCAATTGCGAGGAAAATCTGGCGGAAGGCGCGCTTGATTGCGGCTGCGGTTTTGAGGAAGGGACGGCGTGCGATCTGCTCTCCCGCGCCTGGTATGCGCATGCCGATCGGCAGGTGACAGGGGCGCATCGCGCCTGGATGGCGGGCTTGCCGCAGCGGCTGATGGTAATTCTGCCGGATGGGCGGCGGCTTGCCGTGCTGCATGGTGGGGCAAGCGATATCAGTCGCTTCATTTTCGCCTCCGTCCCGCAAGCGGATTTGGCGGCGGAAATCGCCGCCACCGGATGCGATGGCGTGATTGCGGGGCATTGTGGCATTCCTTTTGTGCGGCAGGTGGGGCCGGGGGTTTGGATCAATGCGGGGGCGATTGGCATGCCCGCCGATGATGGCACGCCGCGCATTTGGTTCGCCGTGCTGACACCGGGGGATTGGGGCCTTGGCGTTGAAATCCTGCCGTTGAATTACGACCATGCGGCAGCGGCAGCGGCCATGCGCTCAGCGGGCCTGCCGGAGGGTTACGCGGCGGCGCTTGGCAGCGGCATCTGGCCTTCCTGCGATGTCTTGCCCCCGGCGGAACGGGCGCGGCGTGGGCAAGCGCTGCTGCCGGCGGGATTGGTCTGGTAGCGCGATGGGCGTGCTAAACCCAATCACCCCCCGCGCCTGAAAGGCTGGGTTAGCAGCCGATCCAACCGCTGTTCCTCATCGGCGCGGAACTCCTCAACGCCGATTACCATGCCAAGCTGCCCGGCGGCGGGTTCCGGGATATGCGTGCCGAAAATCCGATCCCAAACGGAAAGGCAGAAGCCGAAATTGCTATCGGTTTCAGCGCGCACCACAGAATGATGCACACGATGCATATCCGGCGTCACCAGAACCCAGCGCAAGATGCGGTCAAGCCAAAGCGGCAGCGCTACATTGGAATGATTGAAAAGCGCCGTCGCGTTCAATAGCACTTCAAACACCAGTACCGCTTCGGCGGGTGCGCCCAGCGCGACCACCGCCGCCATTTTGATGCCCATGGAAAGCAGGATCTCAATCGGGTGAAAGCGCAAGCCCGAAGAAGCATCCAATTCCGTATCCGCATGATGCACGCGATGCAGCCGCCACAGAATCGGCAGGGCGTGAAAGACGCGATGCTGAAAATAGATCAGCATATCCAGCAGCAGCACCGCCAGGATGCCGCCGATAATCTCATTCACGCCAAGCCAGCGCAGCAGGCCGAAGCCCTGGCTTTCGGCATAAAGTGCCACACCAATCGCCGCAGTTGGAATGAGCAGCCGCACGAGCAGGGAGGAAATCACCACCAGCCCGAAATTGCTCGGCCACCGCCGCCAGTAAAGCCGCTGCGCCCGACGCGGAAACGCATGTTGCAGGATCAGCATGATGCTGAGCACACCGATGGAAGCGGATAGCCTGATCATGGCTTCAAACGCGAGCATGCTTGGAAATCTTTCTGTCCTTCACACGAAAAAAACAGCAACCGGCTGCAACCGCTTTCGCCTCATCCGCCCGACCGACCAAGCCGCATCACCCGGGGGCCGAGCTTGGCCGCAATCGCGGTCACCACCAAAACAGATAGGCCATGCCAAATCAGCACCATCAGTGCCGCATCCAAATGATGAATGAGGCTGAGACCAATGCTCGCCAGAGCCGCAGCAGATAGCCCACCCAAGGCAGCAACAGGACCAGGGCTGAACCAGGCCCCATGGCGGGACAGCCAAAGCATGACCATGGTGAGCGGCAAGCCAAGGCCGAGGATGAAGCTGAAACAAGGCAGGCTTACCCCGATATGAAAGGCCTCCGGCCCGATTTTCACAAAATCCTGCAGGCAGCCCCAGCCCATGGTGGCAAGCCAGCCCAAGGCGGCGGGCAGCGGCAGCAAAGCCCAAAGCCGGTTGCGATCCGGCAAGGCCAATTGAAAGGCAGCGAAGGCGGCAAGCACGCCGGTGGCGAGCGCCGTGACCAATTGCGGTGCCTCAAACCCGCTGGCGAGGCGTTCCGCCAGATCATGTCGCAGGCCCCAGAACAGCACCGCGCCAATAATGACGGCAGTGGCCAGCCCAAGCCAAAGCGCCGTCGCCGCGCCAGGGGGCCGCGCCGGGCGAACCGGGCGGAGATCATTGGCCAAACGGTGGATCAGGTCTTCGCTTTGCATGGCGCGTTACTCCTGCCCCGTCAGTCTGCGGCGGAGGGTTTGCACGGCGCGATGGGTCGCGACCTTGATCGCGCCAATACTCATGCCGGAACGCGCACTCGCTTCCTGTAAGGTTAGGTCCTGCAGCTTGGTCAGCCCAAGCGCGGTGCGCTGGGATTGCGGCAAATCCTGCACGGCATCGCGCAGCTGGGCCGCCGCACGATTGGCATCCAAAGCAGCATCGGCGCTGCCTTCAGGTGCCGGGAGTTCGGCTGCCAGATCGAGCGCAGCCTCTCGCCCGGCACGGCGGCCACGGGCGCGGATGCGGTCAAGCGCCCGCCTTTCGGTAATGGCGACCAGCCAGGGGCGAAAGGGGCGAGAGGCATCATAGCTTGCCCGCGCACGATGAATGGTCAGCAGCGTGTCCTGCACAGCATCCTCGGCTTCGGTCGCATCGCGCAGCCTGGCGCGGCAGATCTGGCGGAGCAGCGGCAGGCATTCGCGCAGCAAATCCTCATAGGCGCGCCGATCACCTGCTTGCGCCGCGGCCATCAGCCGTGACCAGCGCAGATCGCGCGCATCGCGATCATCCGGCGCGGCGGCGGCAAGGCCTGGCTTATCCATCAGGGAAGGTTCCCCGGGAAAGGCTGGCAGGCAAGTACTCGGCATTCCAAGACAACTCCTTGCTGGGCGGCCAGTGCGGATGGGTCAAGCATGACTGGAGGAGCGCCCTGGATCAGTACGCCGTGCTTCATTGGAAGGTTACGCATGGCACCTCCTGACCCTAAGGAAAGTATACGTTAAAGAACGATTGCACTAAATTTTCCCGAAAAGCCGAACGCCGAAGTCTCATATGGGTGCCATATAGAGTGCGCTTTATTCATATTCAGCCAATGCGGCCCTTGAGGGACGGGTAATGGGCTCGAGGTCGCGCGCCAGAGAGTTTCGCTTTTCCAGTCCTCTTTCCTACGCCACCTCCCTTTCCCCAAACATGCTCTCCGCCCTGGGTGGGCTTAGAAATTCCCGAGTATTTGCGGGCTTTTCGCCAGAAACCTTGATGGTTCGGGGACGGAATGGTCGGGCTTTTTCTCTCCGAATCGGGGGATTCTCTCCAAAGCTTGAGGGTGAGCCGATTTTTCCAACAAGGTTTAAAGTATTGATATAAAATGAGTTTGTTATGCTGCGATGCAGCATGGGTTGGCGAAACGGATGCCCCAGGGAATGGAACTGGGGGCGGAAAATTGATCGGGGACTACAAGGTTTGGGGGCAAGGCTGACCGGGACGCGGGCCGGAAGAGACAGCTGACCATGCCCAGGATGTCAGGAACACCTGGCTGGAGTCCCAGTTCCACGATCGACTTCGGATAACGCGGCGCGAATAAGCACCACTCCTCTGCATTGCGCAGGTGCCTCGGACCGATAGCTGCCATAATGGCGTATCACCGATTCAGCATGATTCCCATAAGATCGCGATGTGAAGAATATCGAGATCCCGAGCCTTGCCCGGTCTCCGTCCGGCGACCAAGAACTGCAACTGGCGCCAGGTCTACCTGGTCTACCGGAGAGGCTCCTCCTCGCGCATGCCCAAGGCCGCGTCCTGATCATCGCGGGGGCCGGCGTGTCCATGCAGCCACCCTCCTGCCTCCCTGACTTTGGTAGCCTTGTACGGGGTGTTTGCGCAAAGCTCGACAAGGCGATCGGCGCGCACCTCGATGAGCCCACTGATGGCCGAGGAATTGGGGGGATAAAGGGGTCGCTACCGCCATTGGACGCGGAGCAAACGGCGATTCTGGGTCGCCTCGACGAGAAGGAATACGATGTGGCGCTTGGCATGCTCGAGCGCCGTATGGATCGTGATCAAGAGAGGGAGAGCACGGTTCGGCGCGCCGTCGCCGGCATCCTTCGCAAGACGGGAAGCCATGCTCCCATCCACACATCCCTCGTTAGGCTGGCAAATCGAGGCGGTGCAGCGACAATCGCCACAACCAACTTTGACCTGCTCTTGGAGCGCGCTGCTAAGGCACTACGGACGCCTCTCCAGCGATACGCTCTTCATGACATCCCTCGGCCGAGCCTTCGTCCAGAGTTCGCAGGTGTATTGCACCTTCACGGGGCGCTTGACCAAAATCCTGAGCGCCACCCCGACCTTGTGCTCACTGACCGCGATTTCGGTGAGTACTACCTGCGGCGCCGAGCCATCCCTGACTTAATTTACGATGCGGCTCGCATCTTCCATGTAGTGCTCGTCGGCTACAGCCTCGGTGATCCGCCGATGCGTTATCTGCTCAATGCCGTCGCGGCGGATGGGCAACGGTTCTCGGATCTGAAGGAGAGATTCGCTTTTGTCGGCATGGATTGGTCGTCAGACCAAGCGGCGTCAGAAAAACGTCAGGCTGAACTGGCGACCTGGATCGGTCGCGGCATCACCCCAATCCCCTATGATAAGGCCGACGGTCACCGGGCACTTGCCAAGGTACTCGCCGCCTGGGCCAAGCTTTCTCCTTACACAGCACTGGATAACGCGGATAAAGAGGTACGTCGGATTTTCCGTCTCCAGCGTGCCGCGGCGAGTGAGGCGAGCGCTGCCCTCTTCGGGCATATTTTTCGACGCAGTAGCGACGAAGCCCAGGTCCGCATTGCGAAGGCCCACCGTAACGAGCGAGCAGATCCAGCATGGCTAGACGGCATGCTGGAGATCGTGCGCGAGACTGGCAACATTGCCGATCGCGAGGCGCATGCGTCGCGGCTATGTCAGGTAGCATTAGATGAGCGTTTAACTGAACCCACTTTATTGAAGTGGGCAGCAAAACTTCGAGGACACCAGACGGCGGAGCGCAGAGCGGTACTCGAGTTACTGCAACTGCGGCTTGATGGTAAGATCCCGGAATCCTGGCGTACGGCATGGGGCGTCATTGCTGAGGCACAACTTGCAGCGGACACAGACAGGCAGGGCTTCCAGGACTATCTGCTGAGTAACCGACTCAAGGAAGGTGACCGCTCAGGCACCCTAATTGCTGAGGTTGCACGGTTGGTCGCGCCGCGGCTCAGCGTCGAATGGCGGTCGGAAGTGCCATTGCTCAGCGGCCGAACGGCCAAAAAATTTAGGGACGTAAATGATATTCTGCATCTGTCAGTAGTCAGCAGCACGGTTGAGATGGGTCGTGGGCTAAACCTCGAAGCCGTCAGCGAAGTCGACTTCTTAATTGAATTGGCCGAGGCGCTGGAGGCCGAGGTCGCCCGCGGACTGCACATTGGGCGTCGTATCGGATGGCATGCAGATCGCGATCTGGCTTGGCTTGGCGGCCTGGACCGCGTCCGACTTCGTAGCAATGGAAAACACGATGATCCTGATCGCTTCCACCAAGGGATTGCACCAGCAGTGCGCCTACTAATGCATACGATAGATCGGCTTACACGCCTGGAATCTGCTGCGGCACGGCCCTTCATTCGGCGCTGGCTTACTCGGTCGGACCCGGTGCATGTGAGAATGTGGGCAGCTGCCGCTTTGGAGCCTCTATTAGCGACGGCTTGTCCGTCGTCAAATCATTTGAGACCGCTTTGCACGCTGTCTAACGGAGTATCTGGCCCATCTGTGGTTGAGGTTAGGCTGCGTTTTGGTGATGCATCAAGCGGCGTTGCTGGATGGTTCTGCGCTTGATGCGCTCACGCT
>JADCFP010000082.1 GCA_020249465.1 Roseomonas sp.
AGGTCTTCTTCGACAATATGGAAGTCCCGGCGGAGAATTTGGGCGGCCAGGAAGGCAAGGGCTTTCGCTATATCCTGGATGGCATGAATGCCGAACGCTTGCTGATTTCGGCTGAGACCATTGGTGACGCCAAATGGTTCATCAACAAGTCAGTGGATTATTCCAAGCAGCGCGTGCTGTTCGGCCGCCCGATCGGACAGAATCAAGGCGTGCAATTCCCGATCGCCAAGGCCTATGCCCAGATGCGCGCTGCCGAAGCGCTGATCCAGAAGGGCTTGGAGAAATTCGAAGCGGGGCTCCCCTGCGGTGAGGAAGCCAATATGGGCAAGATGCTCGGCGCTGATGCGGCCTGGGCGGCGGCGGAAGCCTGCGTGCAGACCCATGGCGGCTTCGGCTTTGCCGAGGAATATGATGTGGAACGTAAATTCCGCGAAGCGCGGCTTTATCAGGTGGCGCCGATCAGCACCAATCTTGTGCTGAGTTATGTGGGCGAGCATGTGCTCGGCATGCCGCGGTCCTACTGATGGCATCCCAGCCGCTGAAGGGCCTGTTCGTCGTTTCGATGGAACAGGCCGTCGCCGCGCCCTATTGTGCGTCTCGGCTGGCGGATGCCGGGGCGCGTGTCATCAAAATCGAAAGGCAGGAAGGCGATTTCGCCCGCGCCTATGATGCGGTGGCCAATGGGCAATCGAGCTATTTCATCTGGCTCAATCGCGGTAAGGAAAGCCTTTGCCTGGATATCAAAAAGCCGGAAGACAAGGCGCTGCTCGAAAAGCTGATCGCCAAGGCGGATGTCTTCATCCAGAACCTCGCCCCCGGCGCCATGGCGCGGGCGGGTTTTGGTTCGGCTGACTTGCGCGCGCGACATCCGCGCCTGATTACCGTGGATATTTCGGGCTATGGTGAGGAAGGCGACTACGCCGCCATGAAGGCCTATGACCTTCTGGTGCAGGCGGAAAGCGGCCTGGCTTACGTCACGGGCCGCGCTGAAGGCCCGGGGCGCGTCGGGGTATCGGCCTGCGATATCGCGTGTGGCATGCATGCCTATGCGGCGGTACTGGAAGCGCTGATTGATCGCGGCATTACCGGCAAGGGCAAGGGCATTGCGGTGTCGCTATTCGATGGCATGGCGGATTGGATGACGGTGCCGCTGCTGCAATATGAAGGCACGGGCAAGAACCCGCCCCGCATCGGCATGGCGCATCCTTCCATCTGCCCCTATGGCGCCTTCACCACCAAGGATGGCGCCGATGTGCTGATCGCCATTCAGAATGAACGCGAATGGGCCAGCTTCTGCACCCATTTCCTGGATGAACCTGATCTGCCTGAGCGTGAGGGCTTTCGCGTCAATAATGAACGCGTCGCCAATCGCCCCATGGTGGATGGCCATATCGGCAAGATGTTCGCGACCCTCACGCGGGAAGAATGCGCGGCCAAGTTGCGCCGCGCCAATACTGCCTTTGGCTTCATTAATGATTGCGGCGGCTTGCGCGACCATCCGGCGCTCAGGCGCGTGACGGTGGAAACGGAAAAGGGCCCGATCAAGGTGGGCGCGCCGCCGGCGAAGCTTTCTGATGGGGCGCGTAGCCTAGGAGCTGTGCCGCGTCTTGGGGAGCATTCCGCGGCCATTCGGGCGGAATTCGGCGGCTGATTTGCGCCGGGGGCTGGAAGCTGCAGCCCCTCGCGCCAATTTCTATGACAGTTTGAAGTCAACGGAGAGTATTTTCCATGCAACGTCGTCATGTTCTGGGTTTGGCTGGCGCTGCCGTGCTGGCACCACTCGCCCGTCCTGCCCAGGCCCAAGCCTGGCCCTCCGGCCCTGGCAGGCTGATTGTGCCCTTCGCCGCCGGCGGCCCTACGGATATCCCGGCGCGCCTGATTGCGGAGGAAATGTCCAAATTCCTTCCCGCGCGTCTGGTGGTGGAAAACCGTACCGGATCTGGCGTGGTGATCGGCACGGATCTGGTCAGCAAGGCACCGAAGGATGGCCTGACCATCCTTTACACCACCATCGCCCATGCCTGCCTGCGCGCTATGTTCGACCGCTTGCCCTTTGACCCGGTCGCGGATTTCACGCCGACAACCTATATCGGTCAGATCCCGATGATCATGCTGGTCAATAAGGACCTGCCCGCGCGCAACCTGCCGGAGCTGATTGCCCTGCTGCGCAACAACCCCGGCAAGTATGATTACGCTTCCAGCGGCAATGGCGGCGCGGTGCATTTGGCGAGCGAACTCTTCCTGCATATGGCAGGTGGGCTCAAGGCCAATCATATCCCCTTCCGTGGGTCATCGGCGGCCATGCCGGAAGTGCTTTCTGGCCGTATCCCGATCATGCTTGATGTCGCGGCGGCGGCGCTGCCTTACATGCAGCGCGGCGAATTGCGGGCACTCGCCATCAGCACCAAAGATCGCATGCCATATGCGCGCGATCTGCCTACCTTCATTGAAGGTGGGGTAGCGGGGTATGAGGCTTATACGTGGCACATGGCGATGGTGCCCGCTGGCACGCCGGCCGCGACGGTCCAGGCTATCAATGCCGCCTTCAACCGTGCGCTGTCGCAGGATGCGGTGAAGACCCGGCTTTCAGACCTGACCATGGATGTCACCACGAATAGCACGCCGGAATCTGCCGCGCGCTTCCTTGCGGCTGAGATGGCGAAGTGGGAGCCGATCATCCGCGCCGCCGGCATCAAGCCAAATTGATGCGATACGGGCGGGGGATACCTCCGCCCGTTTCATGTGAATTTCCATTGAAAGACCAAAGAAATGACCAAGCTGCCCGCTTCCATGAATTTCATTGACCATGGCAAGGGTGGCGGGCCTGAGGTGTTGGTCCCGGCGCAAACCGCCCTGCCGACACCGGCTGCGGATGAGGTGCTGATCCGCGTCATGGCGACAGGCGTCAATCGCCCGGATGTAGCGCAGCGTGAGGGCAGCTATCCGCCACCGCCCGGAGCCTCCACTATTATTGGCCTGGAATGCGCGGGTGAAGTCGTGGCGCTGGGCGCTGGCGTCACGCGCTACCGCATTGGCGATTGTGTTTGTGCACTGACCAATGGCGGCGCCTATGCCGAATATTGTGCCGCGCCCGAGGCGCAGACGCTGCCCTGGCCCAAGGGTTATGATGCGCTGCACGCCGCTGCACTGCCTGAGACCTATTTCACCGTCTGGGCCAATCTATTTGGCCATGGGCGGCTTGCGGCGGGCGAAGCCGTCCTGATCCATGGCGGCACGTCTGGCATTGGCGTCACCGCTATCCAATTGGCCAAGGCTTTTGGCGCGCGGGTGATCACCACCGCCGGGAATGCAACGAAATGCGCTGCCTGTCTGGAATTGGGCGCCGATGCTGCGATTGACTATCGCACCCAGGATTTCGCTGAGGAAGTGAAGCGCCTGACCGATGGCAAGGGCGTGGATGTGATCCTGGATATGGTCGGTGCGGATTACTTTGCCCGCAATTTGAAAAGCCTGGCGCGCGATGGGCGCTTGGTGATCATTGCCTTTCTGGGCGGCTTCAAGACGGAAGCGGATCTGCGCCCAATCATGGTCAAGCGCCTGACCGTGACGGGCAGCACCATGCGCCCGCGCACCACCGCCGAGAAAGGCGAAATCGCAGCCGCCTTGGCCGCCAAGGTCTGGCCGCTACTGGAGGCCGGGAAGGCCGGACCGCGCGTTTTCCAGACCTTCCCGCTGGCGGAAGCGGCGGCGGCGCATCGGCTGATGGAAAGCTCTGCGCATATTGGCAAGATCATGCTGAAGGTCGCGGATTAGGCGCTGGGTTTGTTTTATCTGCTGCTTCTTGCCGCCTTGGCCTGCGCGCTGTTGCTCTGGCGCCAGCCGCGCGGGGCGGGCAGGGCGCTGACGGCGGGGGTGGGCGTTTTGTTCCTCGCCGGGGCGCTGATGCTGCTGTTGCGGCGTGGAATTCTGCCCGGCCATGGGCCGCGCCGCTGGACGGGAAACGGCTAGTTCCGCCGGTCAGCCAAAAACCTGTTTTCCAATCCACAACAAATAGGCTTGTATGGTGGTGGGGGATTCGCGCTTTGGGCGAAACGCCTTAGAGCAGATCACGTTCAGATGGAATCATCTGAACGTGTGAAGATGCTCGAAAAACAACGAGGTAGAGCGGCTGGC
>JADCFP010000083.1 GCA_020249465.1 Roseomonas sp.
ACAGCAAACTCACCGCCATCCAGCATTTCGGTGATCTTGGCGATCACCTCAGCGGCGTCTTCGAAGCCGATGCGATTCTTATTCGCGAAGCTGATTTCCGCGACGATGCGGCTGGCAAGTTCGCGCTTGAGATAAACAGCGCCTTTGCGACCAACGGTGATGATCTTCACCGTCTTGCCCTCGGCCTCCAGAGCACGCACCTGGGCGCGGGCGAAGCGGCCGACATTGGTATTGAAGCCGCCGCAAAGCCCACGCTCGGCCGTCACCACCACCAGCAGATGCACCTTATCCGCACCCGTCCCGACCAGCAGCTTCGGTGCATCCGGCGCCCCCGCGACAGAAGCACCGAGTGAGGCCAGCATACGTTCCATGCGTTCAGCATATGGGCGGGCCGCTTCGGCCTGGGTCTGCGCACGGCGCAGCTTGGCCGCCGCCACCATCTTCATCGCCTGCGTGATCTTGCGCGTGGATTTCACGCTATTGATCCGCAGACGCAGGCTTTTCAGGCTGGGCATTGGTTACTCTCCCGCAGGCCCAACCTTAGGCGAAGCTTTTGGCAAAGCCATCAAGGAAGGCAATAAGCTTGGCTTCCGTATCCTTCTTGATCTCACGATCATTGCGGATGCTTGTCACGATATCCGGCGCGGTCGCCTTCATGTCGCTCAGCAGGCGGGTTTCAAACTCACCCACCTTGTTCAGCGGCAGACGGTCCAGATAGCCACGCGTACCGGCGAAAATCGCGATCACCTGTTCCTCAACCGCAACAGGCTTGAACTGCGGCTGCTTCAGCAGCTCAGTCAGGCGCGCACCGCGCGCCAGCAATGCCTGGGTGGAAGCGTCAAGATCCGAGGAGAACTGGGCGAAGGCCGCCATTTCGCGGTACTGCGCCAGTTCCAGCTTGATCTTGCCGGCCACCTGCTTCATCGCCTTGATCTGAGCGGCCGAACCCACGCGGGACACCGAAAGGCCGACATTCACCGCAGGGCGGATGCCCTTGAAGAACAATTCGGTTTCAAGGAAGATCTGGCCATCCGTGATCGAAATCACGTTCGTCGGAATATAGGCCGAGACGTCACCCGCCTGAGTTTCAATAACCGGCAGCGCCGTCAATGAACCATTGCCGGCATCATCGCCCATCTTCGCCGCACGCTCCAGCAGGCGCGAATGCAGGTAGAAGACGTCGCCCGGATAGGCTTCGCGGCCCGGCGGACGGCGCAGCAGCAGCGACATCTGACGATAGGCAACCGCCTGCTTCGAAAGGTCATCATAGAAAATTACCGCATGCATGCCATTGTCGCGGAAATATTCACCCATGGCGCAGCCGGTATAGGGTGCCAGGAACTGCATCGGCGCCGGATCGGAGGCGGTGGCGGCAACGATGATGGAATATTGCAGCGCGCCCTGTTCTTCCAGCGTCTTCACCAGCTGGGCGACGGTAGAACGCTTCTGCCCAATGGCAACATAGATGCAGTAAAGCTTCTTGGATTCATCATCACCAGCATTGATGGCCTTCTGGTTGATGATGGTGTCCACGATAACGGCGGTCTTGCCGGTCTGGCGGTCACCGATGATCAGCTCACGTTGGCCACGGCCAATCGGGATCAGCGCGTCAATCGCCTTGATGCCGGTCTGCATCGGCTCATGCACCGACTTGCGCGGAATGATGCCAGGCGCCTTCACCTCGGCGCGCATGCGCACCACGTCGGTCAGCGGGCCCTTGCCGTCAATCGGATTGCCAAGGCCATCCACAACGCGGCCCAGCAGGCCCTTGCCGACGGGCACGTCAACGATGTCACCGGTACGGCTGACCGTATCGCCTTCGCGCACCGAAAGGTCGGAGCCGAAAATCACGACGCCGACATTGTCGGTTTCAAGGTTCAGCGCCATGCCCTTCACGCCGGAAGCGGGGAAATCCACCAGCTCACCAGCCATGACATTCTGCAGGCCATAGACGCGGGCGATACCATCGCCCACGGTCAGCACGGTGCCGACCTCAGCAACATTCGCTTCAGCGTCAAAGCCAGCGATCTGCTGCTTGAGGATTTCCGAAATTTCAGCCGGACGGATTTCCATGGTCAGGCAGCCCCCTTCATGGCGTATTGCAAACGTTGCAACTTGGATTTGATGGAATTGTCGTAAAGGCGGGAACCGATCCGGACGATCAGCCCACCCAGGATGGATTTGTCCACTGTCTCAGACAGGCGAACATTGGAATAGCCGGCTTCCGTCAGCCGCGCCGCAATCTGGGCGCGCTGCGTATCGCTCAGCGCATGGGCGGTGGTGACTTCCGCGGTCTGCTGACCGCGGCGGGCAGCAATCAGGGCACCAAAGGCTTGCGCCACGGCGGGCAGAGCCGAAAGGCGGCGATTGGCGATCAAGACGCCAACCAGGTTCCGTACCTCACCGACGATGCCGGCGCTTTCCAGCACCTTGAACATGCGGTCCCGTTGGATGGCGGTATTGAAGCGCGGATCGGCGATGAAGCCGCGCATACCCGCATTGTCGCGGCAGAGGGCGAAAAGCGCTTCAAGCTCAGTGCCGATGCGGTCCACGGCGCCGGGATCCGTCGCGCGCTTGTCATCAGCAAGGTCTAGCAGCGCCTTGGCGTAGCGCGCGGCAACACCCACAGCGCTTGGCGCCGAAGGCGAGGCCTTATCAAGGTTTTGATCTGTGGCAGCCACGGGTAATCCCGGTCCTGTTCTTGCGCGAATTGGTGAGCGAACGGGAAAGCTTCCCGAACGCGGGCGGGCGTTACCATAGGGTTTATCGCACCGCAACCGAGCGAGCGGCATTTTCCTCCAGCTTTCGACCGATTTGCGCAAATTCCCTTTGGCTTGACCTGCTTGACAGCCCTTCCCCGGCGCAAGCAGGGTTTCGCATGAAGGGTTTCAAGCCCGCACAACAAGAGGAAATGTCCGGCCCATGACACGTAAGATCACCCGCCGCGCGGCGTTTTTGGCCGGTGGTGCGGCGGCGTTGCTGTCGCATCGCCCCGCGTATGCCTCCTTTCCGGAGCGTGCCATCACGCTGACGGTGAGTTTTCCGCCGGGTGGTGCCACGGATATCCTGGCGCGCATCCTGGCCCCGCCGCTGAGCGAGGCCCTTGGCCGGCCAGTGGTGGTGGAAAATCGCGGCGGCGCCGGGGCCAATATCGGCATTGGCCATGTCGCCCGCGCGGCGCCGGATGGTTATACGCTGCTGGTCACCTCCAGCGCCTTTGTGGTGAACCCAAGCCTTTATCGTAACCCGCCCTATGACCCCTTCCGGGATTTCGCGCCCATCAGCACGCTGGGGGCCTCGCCCAATGTGCTAGCCGTCAGGCCCAATAGCGGCATTGCCTCGCTGCAAGATTTGATCGCGCAGGCCAAGGCCAGCCCGGACAAATTTAATTACGCGAGCCCAGGGATCGGCACCACGCCGCATTTGGCGGGCGAATTGCTGAAGCTCCGCGCCGGGTTTGACATGCAGCACGTGCCCTTCAGCGGCGCCGGGCCCGCAACCCAGGCGGCACTCGCCGGTACCACCCAGGTGATCAGCGCGGCGCAAGGCTCCGTCATGGCGCAGCTACGTTCGGGCGAATTGCGCGCCATTGTGCAGACTGGGCCAAACCGGGCGGCTGACTTGCCAGATGTGCCAACCCAGGAAGAACTCGGCATCAAGGATGCGAATTCCGAGACCTTCCTGGCGCTTTTCGCCCCTGCCGCCACCCCAGCCCCGATCCAGGAATTGCTGGCGCGGGAGGTGGTGAAGGCGCTGCAAAGGCCCGAAGTGCAGCAGCGCTACCGCGAAGCCGGCGCCCCGGTGGTGGGGGGCGGGCCTGAGGAACTCCGTGCCCGAGTCGCCCGCGAAGTGCCAATTTGGCGGGAAGTGATCCAGGTCTCGAAAATCAGCGTTCAGTAAAATCAGGATTTTACTAGAATAGGCGGGGCGGGTTCAGCCGGCGCCGGGGCGGAAAGCCCGGCGCAGAGAAAGGGCAGAATCTGTTCCACCGCCATGTCGAAATCGCCCGAATCGCAAACCCCGCCAGACATCATCTCAAGCCGGCCAGACCGCAACAGGGTGTAGCGATAGGCCCCCATCATGAAATAGAGCCGCCAGTAAAGGGCCTCCGGCGGCAGATGGGGCAGCACTTGCCGGAAGGCTTCCACGTAAGCGAGCGTCGTGTCGTCATAGACCGTGCTCAGCACTTCCCGCGAAATATCATCAGGTTCCGTGTTCAGCCTGGCGTGCATGCGCATGGTCGCGCGGCCTTCCGGGGTTTTGCCATTCAGCATGAAGGGGGTGACGAAGGCGCGGACCAGCACTTCAAGCGGGATGCGGCCTTCGGGCCAGGTGGCCTTGGCCCCTTCCAAGGCCCGACGCCGCGCCGCGGTGACCTGCTCCGCACCGCGCATATAGGCGACGCGAAACAAATCCCGCTTTGACCCGAAGTAATAATGCAGCTGCGCCAGATTGACCCCGGCGGCGAGCGCAATCGCGCGGGTGGAGGCGCCCGAATAGCCATGATCGGCAAAAAGCATTTGCGCGACATCCAAAATCCGGTCGCGCACACTGGCTGATGGGTCAATCGGGGCAAGCAGGCTGGTCATGGGCTCCGGGCTTTGGTCAGGCGACCGATATGGGCAATCTAGGCCGATTCGTGGGCAGGGCAACTAAAATCCTTGGATTTGACGCAAATCACCCCGCGCGGTATTTGGTCAAACGACTGATTTATACGGGGCTGAGACAGCGCCTTGACCCAATGGCGGCTGCCGGCCCGAAAGCGGGAGGAAGCCGTGGCATGAGTGCAGCGCAGGAAATCACCCAATCCCGCTATGTTGGCGGCGAAGCCCCGGCGGAACGGGCCAAGCGCATCGCCCCCATCATCGCGGCCCATGCCGGCCAGATCGAACGCGACCGCGCCTTGCCGAAGGAATTGCTGGACGCGCTGCATGGTGCGGCGCTGTTCCGCACCCTGCTGCCCCGCGCCTTCCGCGGTGAGGAAGTGCCGCTGCATGATTTCGTGCAAATGCAGATCGTGATTGCTGCTGCGGATGCCAGCACCGCCTGGTGCGTGGGCCAGGCTTCAGGCTGTTCCATGGCGGCGGCCTATTTGAAGCCTGAAATCGCCTATGAGATTTGGGGTGCTGACCCGCGCGCCGTGCTCGCCTGGGGCATGGGGCCGCAATCGCGCGCCGTTGTTGTGGATGGCGGCTATCTGGTGACCGGCAAATGGCATTTCGCCAGCGGCAGCCGGCACTGCACCTGGCTTGGTGGCCATTGCAAGGTTGTCGAACGCGACGGGTCGCTTCGCGCCGATGCTGAAGGCAACCCGATTGACCGCACAATGCTCTTCAAGCGCGAAGTGCCGAAGATCACCGATAATTGGCGCGTGATGGGTCTGCGCGGCACGGGCAGCGACACTTACGAGGTGAAGGATCTTTTCGTACCGGATGATTACACGGTGCAGCGGGATTTGCCGATCAATCGGCAAACTGGCGGCGCTTTGTATCATTTCACCACGACGCATGCCTATGCGTCGGGCTTCGCTGGCGTGGCGCTTGGGATTTGCCGCGGCATGCTGGATGAGTTCATCAAGCTCGCGTCAGACAAAACACCGGCGGCGTCCACGCGCCCGATGCGCGACAGCCATGTCATTCAAAGCCTCGTGGCGCGGTGTGAGGCGCGTTGGCGTTCCGCACGCAGCCTGTTGTTGGAAACGCTGCGCGAATGCTGGCCGCGCGCGGAAGCGGGGCTTGAGATGACGAATGATGAGCGGGTTTCCATTCGCCTGGCTTCCACCTTCGCCATTCAGACATCGCGCGAGGTTGTTGAATTGATCTATCAGGAAGCCGGTTCCACCGCGATTTTCGAAGACAATCCTTTTGAGCGGCGCTTCCGCGACATGCATGCGGTCAGCCAACAGGTGCAAGGCCGCAGCGCGCATTTTGAGGCGGTGGGGCAGCATCTGCTGGGGCAGACACCGCATGCGCGCTTCCTATAAGGGCGGATCGGCAAGGATCAGCATCACCACAAAACGGAGGAAACAAAGATGGGCTTGCAAGGTCTGAACCATTACACGCTGCGCCCGGTGGATTTGGAAGCCACCAAGGATTTTTATGAGACAGTTCTGGGGCTTAAACTGGGCTATCGCCCGCCGCTGACTTTCCCGGGCTATTGGCTCTATTGCGGCGACAACCCGACCGTTCATTTGATTGGTGATCGGCAGGGGGAAGAAGGGCTACCCGAACGCAAGGTTGGCCATACGGGCCTTGTGGATCACATCGCCTTTTCCTGTACCGGGCTTGCCGCCATGCGCGCGCATTTGGACAAGCACAAGGTAACCTATACGGCGCGCGTCATCCCGCGCGATCGGCAGACGCAAATCTTCCTGCATGATCCCAATGGTGTCGCGGTGGAACTGAACTACCCGCCCGAGGAAACCCCACCTGACTGATCGGGCGCTTCGCAAAACAGGCGGTGGAGCGTTTGCAGCACCGCCTCGGCCTTCGGGTCCGCCAAGCGATAATAGATCACCGTGCCCGCGCGGCGCGTGGCGACAAGTCCTTCATCCCGTAAAAGCGCCAAATGCTGCGATAGCGCCGATTGCGATAGCCCGACAGAGGTGGCCAGGTCATTGACGGATTTCTCGCCCGCCGCGACCAGATCGCACAGCACCAAAAGCCGCCTTTCATTGGCCAGCGCGCGCAGCAATCGCGCCGCGAGCGCGGCATTTTCGGCGAGCCGCGCCGCATCCTCCACTTCCCGGGCAGGGGTCAGAACGTCACTCATGCTGATAGCCTAAACCTTTGCGTGCGGCAGGGCCATGCCGACTTGACAGGCAGACAGAACGTTACATTATAACATTCCATAACTTCTTCTCAGGCCCCCGCCCATGCTTCGCCGCGCCGTCCTTTTCGCCCCTGCCCTGTTGCTGGCCCGGCCTGCCCGCGCCCAGCAGCGGCTTCCGGTCACCGCGTCCTTCTCCATCCTCGCGGATATGACACGCCAGATTGGCGGGGAGCGCATTGCTCTCCGTGCCATTGCCGGGCCGGATCAGGATGCGCATGGCTTTCAGCCCAAGCCATCAGACGCCGCCGCGCTGACCAATGCGGCGGTGGTGATCCGCAATGGGCTTGGCTTCGAAGGTTGGCTGGATCGCATGATCCGGTCTTCCGGCTTCAAGGGCGCCTTGGTGACCACAACCGATGGCATCACGCCGCGCATGATGCAGGGGCATCATCATCACGGGCATGATCATGGCGGTGCTGGTCGGCGGCACAATCATTCCGTCGGGCCGCGGCAAGTGCCGGACCCGCATGCCTGGCAGGATTTGGGGCTTGGCCAGCATTACGTCCGCAATATCGCTGCCGGGCTGGTCGCCGCCGATCCGGGTGGTGAGGCGCTGTATCGCCGCAATGCGGAAGCCTATGCCGCGCGCCTTGCCGCGCTTGACCAATGGGTGCGCGCGGAAATCGCCAAAGTCCCCGCAGCACGCCGCAAGATCGTCACCAGCCATGATTCCTTCGGCTATTTCGGGGAAGCCTATGGCGTCCGCTTCCTGGCGCCGCAGGGTGTTTCCACCGAGGCCGAGCCCTCCGCCGCCGAAGTCGGGCGATTGATCCGCCAGATCAAGGCGGAAGGCATCTCAGCGCTGTTCATGGAAAACATGACCAATCCCGCCACCCTGCAACGCATTGCGCAGGAAGCGGGTGTCAGGGTGCGCGGGCGGCTTTATGCCGATGCGCTCTCTGCCGAAGCCGGCCCGGCACCGACCTATGAAGCCATGTTCCGGCACAATGTTTCGCTGATGGTGCCAGCGATGCGGGGGGATGCCGCATGATCATGACCAGGCTTCGCAACCTGGCCTTTGGCATGATTGCAAGCCTTGGCGCCCTATCCAGCGCCATGGCGCAGGGCTTCACGCCGCATGTCTCGGGTGAGGCTGACCTGGGGCTTTATGGCGTTTCCACCTTCAACGCCAAGGATTCCGCCAGACGCGGCACCAGCCTATATCTGTTCGGTGAAGTCGCCACCGGTTTTCACATCGCGCCCGGGCTTTCGGTGCAAACCGTAGTGGCGTTTGAACCAATCGGGGAAGGCGATGCTTTGGGTGGCTTTCCAAAGGATGGCGTGATCGGCTTTCGTCGCCAATCCGCCTTTCTGGAGGCGTTCTTCGCGGAATGGAAACCGGATGATGCCCTCACGCTTTATGGCGGGCGCTTCATGGCACCCTTTGGCCGCGGCCATCATGACTTCCCCGGCATCCTGACGCGCATCCGCGCGCATGAGGTGCAGATGATTGGCGATGCGATGGGTGTGGGCGGCACCTGGAATTTCCTCTCGGACCCTCGCTTCGGCGAGCACGACATTTCCGCCGCTGCCTTCACGCTTGATCGCACCTTTCTGTCTTCAACCTGGCTCACACGCCGGCGCTGCTGTGATGAGCGTTATGAGCGCTACAACCGCAACACCGAACAACAGGGCGGGCCTGCCAATAACGGGCAGATGGATAGTTTCGCCCTGTCTTTGGATGGCGATAAATTCGATTTCGCGCCTGGGCTTTCCTATCAACTTTCGCTGGTTTCCCGCGGCGTGGCCAAGGAAGATGGCACAGCGCGCGAATGGGGCTATTCCGGCGCATTCCGCTATGAACAGCGCTGGTCATCGGCCCAGCGCACGTTGTTCTTCGCCGAAGCCGTGCAGTTCCGCAACGCCGATGGCCGACCACGCTTTGAAACCGATACGGGCGAAGAAACCACGATTGCCGAACGGCGCAACTTCACGACCCTGGGCGCGCAGCATCGCCTGGATGAATGGCGCTGCACGCTCGCCTGGCAGCGCGATCAGCGCAAGCGCAGCGTGGATACCCTGCCCACGGAAAACTACCTGGAAGCTTCCATCGGGCGCGATATCGGCCATGGCTTCGGGCTTGATGTTGGCTATCAATACGGAAGGCAGTTGATTGAGGAGTCCGGGCAGCTCGGCACTACCCATGCGGTGCTGGCGCGGCTTTCCTGGCGTGGTGGGTTTTGAGGAAAGCCCGACAATGAGCTTCCTGTGTGAGGTCTTCCCGCCAGAAGCCGATGCGCTGAGCCCGATTTGCCCAAGCGCCATTAGCAGTCGCGACGAAAATGTCCTGTTCGAGATTTTCCGCCCCGATGTGGCGCTGGCGATCTGGCTGAGGCCAATGCCTTCCAATTGGAAGGCCGAGATTGGTACCTTATTGCAACACCTGCCCTTTGGCGCCATTGGCCGCGGCAGTCCGGAAGATGCGGTGGACCAGATTGTCCAGGAACTCCCGGCGCCCGCTTCTGCGGCGCTGCTGTCAGACATGCTGCTGCTGGGTCGCTTCTTTGCCACCATCACTCAGCAATCGGAAATCCGTGCCAATCTGGCTGGCGTGAATGATGATTCCTGCCGACGCTTTCATTGCGATGCGGTCAGGTTGCGCTTGCTCTGCACCTATCATGGGCCTGGCACGCAATTCACCATGTGCGGGCCGCAATGCCGCGCGCCACATCAAATACCTGCCCTCGCTGTGGCTTTGGTGAAGGGACGCGCCCATCCGGCGGCTCTTGGCGATGCCTGCCTCCATCGCTCGCCGCCTGTTTCCCATTTGCCGGAAAGCCGCCGCGGCCGATTGCTGTTCTGCATTGATGAACCAGGATTTCTGCCATGAACGCCATGGACAAAAGATTGCCGGTCACTGTGCTGTCGGGCTTCCTGGGGGCGGGCAAGACCACGCTGCTCAATCACGTTTTGGCCAATCGAGACGGCAAGCGTGTCGCGGTCATTGTGAATGACATGAGTGAGGTGAATATAGACGCGGCCCTTGTGGGCAATACTGGTACGCTGTCGCGTACCGAGGAAAAACTGGTTGAAATGTCCAATGGCTGCATCTGCTGCACCCTGCGTGAGGATTTGATGCAGGAAGTGACCAAGCTTGCCGCTGAAGGACGCTTCGACGCCTTGTTGATTGAAAGCACGGGCATCAGCGAACCCATGCCCGTGGCTGCGACCTTCGATTTCCGTACCGAGGATGGCTTCTGCCTGGGCGATGTCGCGCAGCTTGATACCATGGTGACCGTGGTAGATGCGCAAAGCTTCCTGCGCGATTACGGCAGCGCAGATCGCCTTGCCGCGCGGGGCGAAAGCGCCGGCCCGGAAGATACCCGCCTGCTGGTGGATTTGCTGATCGAACAGGTCGAATTCGCCGATGTCATCATCGTCAATAAACAGGATTTGGTAAGCGAGGCAGAATTGGGGCGCCTGGCCGCGCTGCTGGCCACCTTCAACCCCAATGCGGAAATCATCGGCTGTACCAAGGGGGCAGTGCCTCTTCGGCATATCCTGCATACCGGGCGATTTGATTTCGATGCGGCGCGCCGTTCCGCAGGCTGGATCAAGGCGCTTTCTGGTGAGCATTTGCCGGAAAGCGTTGAATTCGGCATCACCAGCTTTGTCTGGCGCGCGCGCCGCCCGGTGCATCCGGAACGCTTCAAGCGCTTCATTGAAGGTGATCTTCCGGGCGTGGTGCGCGCCAAGGGGTTTTTCTGGCTGGCGACGCGCATGCCCTGGGCCGGTGAATGGCAGCTGGCCGGGGCCATTGGCCGCCATGAAGCGGCGGGGTTCTGGTGGGCGGCGCAGCCTGCCTCTCGTTGGCCGGATGATCCCGCCTGGCGCGCCACGATCGAGGCGAATTGGCAGGAACCCCATGGCGACCGGCGTCAGGAAATCGTCTTCATCGGCATCGGCATGGATGAGGCAGGGCTGCGCGCAGCCTTGCAAAAAACGCTTTTGACGGATGAAGAATGGCGCGCCGGGCCACGCGCCTGGGCGCGCCTGCCTGACCCATTCCCGGTCTGGCGCGAGGGCTGAAACCGCTATCGGGATACGAGGAAGGCGCCTGCGCCTAACGCCCCAACCCGTCCCAGAATTCCTTGACCTTGGCGAAGAAGCCTTCGCTTTCCGGGCTGGTGCGGCCACCCTTCTCCGCCTCGGCTTCAAACTGCTCCAGCAATTCGCGCTGCTTGGGTGAGAGGTTTTGCGGCGTTTCCACCATGACCTGCACATACATATCGCCGCGCGCCGCAGATCGCAGCACGGAAAAGCCCTTGCCGCGCAGGCGGAATTGATCGCCGGTTTGCGTGCCGGCAGGGATGGTTACCTTGGAACGCCCGCCATCAATGCTCGGCACTTCCACATGGCCGCCAAGCGCAGCCTGCGTCATTCGCAGCGGCACGCGCACCAGAATATTCGCCCCATCACGCTGGAAGATCGGATGCGGCCGCACCGCGATATCCACGTAAAGATCACCCGCCGGCGCGCCGCGCTGCCCGGCCTCACCCTCACCACTCAGGCGAATGCGCGTGCCATCATCAACGCCGGCAGGCACCGAGACATTCAGGCTGCGTTCGCGCTGCACACGCCCAGCGCCACGGCAGATCTTGCAGGGGTTCTTGATGGTACGCCCGGCGCCGCCGCAAGTGGGGCAGGTGCGCTCCACCAGGAAAAAACCCTGTTGCGCGCGCACCTTGCCGCTGCCTTGGCAAGTGCCGCAATTCTGCACGCCGGAAGCAGCACCACCCTCCGCACCAACGCCCTTGCAGGCTTCGCAGGAAACGCTGGTGGCGAAGCGAATGGTCTTTTTTGCACCGGCAAAGGCTTCTTCCAAGGAAACCTCGACCTGCGTGCGCAAATCAGCACCGCGCCCGGAAGCCGCGCGCTGACCGCGCCCGCCGCCGCCGAAGCGACCGAACATTTCCTCAAAAATATCCTCAAAGCCGCCGCCACCGAAGGGACTACCGCCGCCAAAGCCGCCACCGCCACCAGGCCCACCCTGTTCAAAGGCGGCATGGCCGAACCGGTCATAGGCTGCGCGCTTTTCGGCATCCTTCAGCACATCGTAAGCCTCATTCAATTCCTTGAACTTTGCTTCCGCTTCAGCATTGCCCTGATTGCGATCAGGGTGCCATTGCATCGCGAGCTTGCGATAGGCTTTCTTGAGGTCATCCTCGCCCGCATCGCGCGCGACGCCGAGAACCTCGTAATAATCGCGTTTTGCCATGATCGGGCTACCGTTTCGGACACAAGCTGTCCCCTGACGCCAGCAGGCACCAGGGGAAACACTTGGTCAAAGGCGCCATCACCCGTAAGGGATCAGGAAGGCTTCTTCTTGTTCGGGTCCACTTCCTCGAACTCGGCATCCACGACCTTGTCCTTGGAAGCACCACCCGCGCCGCCACCGGCCGCCGGTTCCTCGGGCTTCGGCGCAGCCTGTTCGGCCTTATAGAGCGCCTCACCCATTTTCATTGCGGCCTGGGAGAGCTTTTCAGAAGCTTCACGGATCAGATCGGCATCCTGGCCTTCCATGGCGGTGCGGGCAGCGGCTAGCGCCGATTCCACTTCCACTTTTTCGGCCGGCGGCACCTTTTCCCCGCTTTCCTTCAGCGTCTTGTCGGTGGAATGGACCAGCGCATCAAGCTGGTTGCGCGCTTCCACCGCTTCACGCCGCTTCCGGTCCGCTTCCGCATTGGCTTCGGCATCCTTCACCATGCGTTCGATATCGGCGTCAGACAGACCCGATTTCGCCTGGATGCGGATTTGCTGTTCCTTGCCGGTCGCCTTGTCCTTCGCGCTGACGCTGACAATGCCGTTCGCGTCAATGTCAAAGGTCACTTCCACCTGCGGCACGCCACGCGGCGCGGGCGGAATACCCGTCAGGTCAAAGGTGCCAAGCTGCTTATTGTCGGCAGCCATTTCACGTTCGCCCTGATAGACCTTGATGGTGACCGCGGTTTGATTGTCATCTGCCGTCGAGAAGGTCTGGCTTTTTTTCGTCGGGATCGTTGTGTTGCGATCAATCAAGCGCGTAAACACGCCGCCGAGCGTTTCAATGCCAAGGCTGAGCGGTGTCACATCCAGCAGCAGCACATCCTTGACATCGCCCTTCAGCACGCCGCCCTGAATGGCCGCGCCAATGGCGACAACCTCATCGGGGTTTACGTTGCGCGCAGGTTCCTTGCCGAAGAATTGGCGAACAGCTTCCACAACCTTTGGCATGCGCGTCATGCCGCCGACCAGGATCACCTCATCCACCTCATTGGCGGCAAGGCCGGCATCCTTCAGCGCCTGACGGCAGGGTTCCATGGTGCGGCTGATCAGATCATCCACCAGCGCTTCCAGCTTGGCGCGCGTGAGTTTCATCACCAGGTGCTTGGGGCCAGAGGCATCGGCGGTGATGAAGGGCAGGTTGATTTCGGTTTCCTTGGAAGAGGAAAGCTCGATCTTTGCCTTTTCTGCCGCTTCCTTCAGGCGTTGCAGCGCCAGCTTGTCGCCGCGCAGGTCAATGCCCTGTTCCTTGCGGAATTCATCGGCCAGATAGTCAATCACGCGCTGGTCGAAATCCTCACCACCCAGGAAGGTATCGCCATTGGTGGATTTCACTTCAAACACGCCATCGCCGATTTCCAGAATGGAAACGTCGAAGGTGCCGCCACCAAGGTCATAGACCGCGATGGTGCCGCCCTTCTTTTGTTCCATACCGTAAGCCAGCGCGGCAGCGGTCGGTTCATTGATGATGCGCAGCACTTCAAGCCCGGCAACGGTACCGGCTTCCTTGGTGGCTTGGCGCTGGGCGTCATTGAAATAGGCCGGAACGGTAATGACCGCCTGGGAAACCTTCTCGCCGAGATGCGCTTCGGCGGTTTCCTTCATCTTGGTCAGCACCATGGCGCTGATCTGCTGCGGTGCGTAGGTCTTGCCATCCACCTCAACCCAGGCATCGCCATTCGGCGCCTTGGTGATTTTGAAGGGGGCGAGCCCGATATCCTTTTGCACCATTGGGTCATCAAAGCGCCGCCCAATCAGGCGCTTCACCGCGTAAAGCGTGCCCGTGGGGTTGGTGACCGCCTGGCGCTTCGCCGATTGCCCAACAAGCCTTTCGCCATTCTTCGCAAACGCGATCATGGAAGGCGTGGTGCGCGCGCCTTCGGCGTTTTCAATCACGCGCACATCCTTGCCTTCAAGAATGGCGACGCAGGAATTGGTGGTGCCGAGGTCTATGCCAATGACCTTACTCATCCGTAGTCTCCTCTGCGGCGGATCGCGGCGGCCCGGAATGGCACCACGGCGACCCCCTGTGCTGTACGATGGCCAAGCGCCACCGCGGATGGGGTTACATATAGCCTTACCCAGACCGGGCGAGGCTGACGAATGGGATGTATGTAACAGCGCCGGGCGAGACAAGATGCCCGGGCGTCATCTGTAGCAAAAAGACGGGTTAACGCGGCCCGCGGCGGCGGTTGCGGTCCAGTTCCTCGGTCGTCAGGGCAAAGGAAATCCGCACCCGGTATTCTGCCGGGTTGCGCCCGGCCTGGAAGATGATGGTCTCGGGCGCGGTGGTGACGCGGGCGCGGGTCTGATTGCCCTCAAAATTCACCAAAAGCAGCGCTTCCTTGCGCTGCACCAGCTGGCTGTCATCGCCGCTGGTCACCGCCAGGAACCAGGGGAATTCCGCCCGATTCCCGCGCGAAGCCGGGCCGCGTTCCACATCCATGATGGCGGCAATTTTCACCTCCACCCCGCCGCCACGGACGTAATCGCAGGTGACGCCAACGCCGGCCATGCGGCCATCCACCACCATCGCGGCCAGATCGGGCGGCGCACCAGGGCGAAAGCGGGTGATATCCGACCCATCGGCCAGGATCGTCACCCTGGGGCAGGGGGCGAGCACGGTTTGCCGGGTGGATGAACCGCAAGCCGCGACCAGCCCCGCCAGAATCAGAACCCCGAAGCGCCACATGCTGAAACCCCCTTTGACCCGAACGGGCTGCGGGCTACTCTCACCATTCTTCGCGCCGCGCCGCAACCCGTGGCCGGCCCCATTGGATGGACCCAAGCGCCCATGGCCTCTGCCAAGCCCGCCCTGCACCTCCTGCTTGCCGGACCGCGTGGTTTTTGCGCCGGCGTCGATCGTGCCATCAAGATTGTAGAGGAAGCGCTGAAGCGCCATGGCGCGCCCGTTTATGTGCGGCATGAAATTGTCCATAACCGATTCGTGGTGGAAAGCCTGGAAAAGCAGGGCGCGGTTTTCGTCGAAGAACTGAGTGAAATCCCCGATGACGGCCAGCCAGTGGTGTTTTCCGCCCATGGCGTGCCGAAATCCGTCCCCGCAGAGGCCACCAGGCGCATGATGTTCGCCCTTGATGCCACCTGCCCGCTGGTGAGCAAGGTGCACCGCGAAGCCGAACGCCATCACGAACATGGCCGCCATCTTTTCCTGATCGGCCATGCCGGCCATCCGGAGGTGATCGGCACCATGGGCCAATTGCCCGAAGGTGCCGTGACCCTGGTGCAGGATGCGGCGGATGCGGAAAATGTTGCTTCGCCCGAAGGCGCTACACTCGCCTACACAACCCAAACCACGCTTTCCGTGGATGATACGGCGGAAATCATCAGCATCCTGCAACGGCGCTTTCCGGATATTCGCGGCCCCGCCAAGGAAGATATCTGCTACGCGACCACCAATCGCCAGGCCGCGGTGAAGGCGATTGCCGCGCGGTCCGATCTGGTGGTGGTGGTGGGTGCGCCCAATTCATCCAATAGCCAGCGCCTGCGCGAAGTGGCGGAGCGCAGCGGCGCGCGCCGCGCCGTGATGGTGCAACGCGGCGCTGATCTTGATCTTGCGCTGGTGCAGGGCTGCAAAACTGTAGGTGTGACGGCGGGCGCCAGCGCGCCCGAAGTGCTGGTGGAAGAAGTGATCGCGCGGCTTGGTGAAGCTTACTCCCTGAATATCGAGGAAGTGGTGGTGGCGGTGGAACAGATCACATTCCGCCTGCCGCGCGGGCTCGCCGCCGAATAATGGCTGTCTATACCGAAGTTTCGGATGAGGCGCTCCGCGCCTTCCTGGCCGATTACGCGCTGGGTGAATTGCTGGCCTTTCGCGGCATTGCCGAGGGTGTCGAGAATTCCAATTACGCGCTGAAAACGGAAGCCGGCGATTTTATCCTGACGCTTTACGAGAAACGCGTGGACCCCGCTGAACTGCCCTATTTCCTTGGACTGATGGAACACCTTGCGTCACGCGGCATGGCCTGCCCCACACCAGTGCATGGGCGGGATGGCGCGGCCTTGCGCGAATTGGCGGGGCGGCCGGCGGCGATTGTCACCTTCCTGCCCGGTGTTTGGCCACGCCGCGTGCGGGCGGAACATTGCGCGCCACTCGGCAAGGCTTTGGCCGAAATGCATGTGGCTGGGGCAGGTTTTGCGATGCGCCGGCCCAATGCGCTGGGCACCAAAGGCTGGGCGCCCTTGCTGGATGGCTGCCGCGCGCGTGGGGATGAGGTGCAGCCCGGCCTGATTGCGGAATTGGACGCGGCGCTCGTCGGCATTCTCGCTGCCTGGCCCGCCGAGGGCAGCCTCCCGATTGGGCAAATCCACGCCGATCTTTTCCCCGATAACGCATTTTTCCTGCCGGGCGCCGATGGTCAGCCGCGCGTGTCCGGCGTGATTGATTTCTATTTCGCCTGCACGGATCTTTTCGCCTATGACATTGCGGTCTGCCTGAATGCCTGGTGCTTCGAGGCGGATTATTCCTTCAACGTCACCCGTGCGCGCGCCATGCTTGGCGCCTATCGCGCCATGCGCCCGATGACTGAGGCTGAATTAGCCGCGCTGCCGGTGCTGTGCCGAGGCGCAGCGCTCCGCTTTCTGCTGACCCGGCTATATGACTGGACGCATACACCAGAAGGCGCCCTGGTGACACGCAAGGACCCGGTGGAATATCTGCGGAAACTACGCTTCTTCAGCGGCGCCGAAACGCTTGCGGCCTTTGGCCTGTGACCGGCAGCGCAGACCCGCGCCCCTTGGTCGAGATTTGGACCGATGGCGGCTGCAAGCCCAACCCCGGCCCCGGCGGCTGGGCGGCCATTCTGCGCTTTGGGGAACATGAGCGAGAGCTTTCAGGCGGCGAGACTGAGACAACCAATAACCGCATGGAATTGACCGCGGCCTTGAGGGCGCTTGAGGCGCTGAAAAAACCCTGCCGTGTCGCGTTGCATACGGATAGCGAATATCTGCGCAACGGCATCAGCCGCTGGATCCATGGCTGGGTGCGCGCCAATTGGCGCAATGCGGCGAAGGAGCCGGTGAAGAACCTCGATCTATGGCAGGCCATTCTGGCCGCCGCCAAGCCGCATGAGATTGAATGGCGCTGGGTGCGCGGCCATGCCGGCGACCCCATGAATGAACGCGCCGATGCGTTGGCGACGGCGGCGCGGGACGCAGCTTTGAAGGGTTGAGCTTGCCCAAACCCCAGGCTGGCGGGTATATCAATCTAGCGGTGCGGGCGTAGTTCAGAGGTAGAACGTCAGCTTCCCAAGCTGAATGTCGGGGGTTCGATTCCCCCCGCCCGCTCCAATTTCTCTCCGCCTAACCGTTGCCCACCGCCGCCCAGCCCTGCCATGCTGGAGGCGCATAAAACCAACCAAGGCAACGCCCATGCTCCTGCTTCCCCGTCGCCGCGCGCTGCTCGCCGCCCCTTTGCTTGCCGGCCTCATGCCGCGCGTTGCGCGGGCACAGGCGGAATGGCCCAGCCGGCCCATTCGAATCATTATCCCCTCGGCGGCCGGGGGTGCTGCGGATTTCATCGGGCGCACGCTTGGGCGTTTTCTGGAACCGCATCTGCGCCAACCGGTCGTGGTGGATAATCGCCCTGGCGCTGGCGGCATCACGGGGACCGAAGCCGCCAAGCAAGCCGCGCCGGATGGCTACAGTTTTTTGATCGCCACCAATTCCACCCATTCGGCCAATCAATTTCTCTATCGCCGCCTGCCCTATGATCCGGTGCAGGATTTCAGCCATATCGGCATGATGGGTAGTTTTGCGACCATTGCGGTGGTTGCCGCTGATGCGCCGTTCAAATCCATCCCCGCGCTGATCGCCCATGCCCGCGCCAATCCAGGGCGCGTGTTTTTCGGCTATTACTCATCGTCTTCGCAGGTGCCGGCGGCGCTGCTCAAGGCGCGCGCCAAACTGGATATTACCGGCGCGGCCTATCGCAACATTACGCAAATCGTACCGGATTTGATCAGCGGGCAGATTCAATTCGCCTTCCTTGATAGTCTTTCCGCCGCCCCTGCACTGCAATCGGGCCGCGTGGTGCCGATTGGCGTTTCCGCCGCGCGCCGCATGCCGCAATATCCCGATTTGCCCTTGGTGTCTGAAGCGCTGCCGGATTTCGTGGTGGAAGGCTGGTTCGGCCTGACGGCACCGGCGCGCACCCCGCGCCCGGTGCTGGAGCGCATGCAAACCCTGTTGCGCCAGGCGGTGGAAGACCCCGCTGTGGCGGAAGCCCTGACTCGCCAGGGCCTTTCACCAGGCTTCCGCGGTGCCGAGGAGATGGAGCGCTTCCTGGTGGCGGATCGTGCGCGCTGGCAGGAATGGGTACGCATCGCGGGCATTGAACCGGAATGATGGTGTGGCCTCTGCCGGGCTTGCAACGCATCGCGCTGCCGCGCGCGGCGGTTTATGCGCAGGCAGGGCAAGGCCCGGTCATTCTGTGTATTCCAGGCGGCTATCACGGCGCCTTTTGTTTCGGGCCATGGCTTGCGCTGCTGGGCCGTGCTGGCATCGCCGCCGCAGCGCTTGAACCGCGCGGCAAGGGCAGCTTTGCCTTTTTGGCTGATCCCACAACGGGCATTCCCGAATATGCGGAAGATGCCGTGCAGGCCGCGCGCGCCTTGGCGCAACCTGTCGTGCTGCTGGGGCATTCGCTCGGCGCGCTGGTGGCGATGCGCGCTGCCGAAATGCTGGGTGATGCGGCGGGGCTTTTGTTGGTGGCGCCATCGCCACCCGGCAATCTGCCAGGCGCAGCCCCCGTGCCGCCAGTCGCGGAAGGCGCCATGCTGCCGCCGCCTGATATCGCTGCCATCCGCTCGCGCTATCTCGGGGATCAGGATATCGCCGACATTGCCGCCTATCGCGCCGCGCTATCGGCAGAATCACCACGCGTCTTGAATGACCGTTACCAGCTCCGCATCCCCATCGCGCGCGAAAATCTGCGCGCTATGCCAGGTCTGGTGATTGAGGCTGGGCGGGATGATGCCGCGCGCCACCCGCCTGGGCAGGACCTCGCGATCGCGGAGTTTTTTGGCCTTGATTATCAGATGCTGTGCGACATGCCGCATTGCATGATGTGGCAACCCTGGGCCGAGGCCAGCCTTGCCCCCATCATCGCTTGGCATGGCGCGCAATTCGGCGCCGCCGCCTCACCCGAATCCAAGCGCGGCGAATAAGCCACAAGCTGGCCGCCCAAGCCGCCCGAAGAGTTCCATTGCGGGACCAGATCCCACCTCCCAGCCCATCCGCGCTTGGAGATCGGCTCGGCACGATTCAGCCGGACAAGACATTCATCTTCGCAGAAAAATAGCTTTGTATCATTTTTTGGAAGTCTGAGAAGCGAGAATGCCATCTAAGGCAGCTTTTTTGGTTCAGTTAAGGTAAATTTAAGGAGGCTTACACATTCTACACAATCAGAGAGGGTATATTATCATGTCAGAAGCAACCGACAGTTATATTTCAGGTGGGGCCAACAACGATCTGCTTGGCGGCGCTGCGGGAAAGGATACAATCGATGGTGGGTTAGGCGACGACACCATCGGCGCCCAGGGCGGCGATGATTCCGTCTTGGGCGGTGATGGCAATGATCTGATCGATGGCGGCAGCGGCGCGGATACTATGCGTGGCGGTGCAGGCAATGACTCTATCCAGGACCCCTCCGGCAGCAACCTCATCCTGGGGGATGCGGGCGCCGATATCCTCAGGGGCGGCATCGAAAGCGACACCTTGGATGGCGGCGCAGACGCCGATACGCTTTCCGGCAGAAATGGCAATGATTCGCTTTTCGGCGGTGATGCCAGCGATTTTCTGGATGGCGGCAATGGCAATGACACGCTGTTGTCCACGGCTGGCAATGACACCATGCTGGGCGGTGCTGGCGATGACTCCATCATTGGTTTTGCTGCAGATTCCATTGATGGCGGTACAGGCAATGACACCATTTTCGGCGGCTCTGGCGTTGAAACAATCATCGGTGGCGGCGGCAATGATTGGATTGATTTTTCCGCTGGCAATGACATCCAGACCTATCCGCCGGATACCGGCAATGACACACTGATTGGTGGCAGTGGGTCCGATACACTTTATCTATCGGCAGGGTCCTGGATCCAAGCCACTGAAGGCATCTGGACAACCTATGTTCAGGGCACAACTCGCCTCTACGTGCGGGAATGGGAAAACGTCCTGGGCGCGATTTCCCTCCGTAGTGTGAACCTAGTGGGTGACAATGCGGATAATTCCTTGATTGGCGGAAATCTCGACGATGTGCTTGCCGGCTTGGGCGGTGCTGATACGCTCGTTGGCAACGCGGGCAATGACTCGCTTGATGGCGGTGAGGGTAATGACTCGCTTCTCGGCGGCGAGGGTCAGGATACACTTCTTGGCGGTACCGGCAGTGATGTCTTGGATGGGGGCAATGGCAATGATCGCCTTGAAGGTGGGGATGGCAATGATACATTTTATGGCGGGGCTGGGGACGATACGCTACTAGGTGGCGCGGGGCGCGACCATTTTGAAGGAAATGCCGGCAATAATCTCTTTAATGGTGGCGGCGGGGGCGATGATTACGTTTCCTACAACAATGCCAACCAGGGTGGCTTCGGCGTTTCGGTCAATCTTGTTACGACCATCGCTTCGAACACCTATGGCGGCATCGATACGCTCATCGCCATTCGGGGCATTCAGGGCTCGGCGCAAAGCGATACCCTGATTGGTTCGGATCAGGTTTCGGGCACACTTGGATTGTCTGGCCATCAAAACAGTGGGACAAGTTTCTTCGCTTCTTTTGGTTCGGATCTGATAAATGGAACGCTTCCCTTAGCCTCCAACAACATGTCTTATGCTGCTTTCGGCGTAGCTGACAGCACCATCAGCGCCACCTATAGTAATTATTTGAATGCAATGGTCAGCAAGTCCATCGGTGGTGAGGATACGCTGATCAACATCAATAATATTTTTGGCACTGCAGGCGGTGATGTCCTGAATGGATCACCAACAGGGGCGCCCCAAGACACATTCTTCATGCCGATCAGCCTCCAGGGGCTTGGGGGAAATGATACGATCAATGGTTTTGGAATAACACTAAATCGTGCGGATTATTCTGGTGCAACGTCTGCGGTCATCGCCGATCTTGGTGCGGGGTCCGCCAATGATGGTCAGGGCGGCGTGGACAGCCTTCTGAATGTAAGACGTATCCTGGGTTCAAGCTTCAATGACACGATCACGGGGAGCGCAGGCGATGATATCATCGAAACACGCGCGCCGGGCAGCCATCGCCTGGACGGTGGAGTTGGCGTCAATTCATATCATTTCATGGAAGGCGCAGATGGCAATAGCCCTGTCTTGATTGACCTTGGCACCACCCTGGCACAAGGCGGCGGTTATGTTGGGTCTGTCGTGAAGGCGGGCGGCGGCACAGATACGCTTACTCGCTTTGACCAAGCGCGCGGCGCAGACGGCAATGACACGCTTTACGGTACGCCCGGCGACGATACATTGTCTGGCGCGGCCGGTGATAACCTGTTTGACGGCAGGGGCGGCATAAATGCAATCGATTATGGCACGCATTGGTACGGTTCCGTCCCGACCCATGGCATTATCTTGAACCTTGGCACAGGCCGCGCGACCAATCCTTGGGATGGCACAGACATCATCGGCAATATTCAATCTGTTATCGGTACCATATTCTCTGACAGCTTGATCGGTAGCGCAATAGCCGAAACGCTGCTGGGCGGCCTTGGTAATGATACCATGTATGGCGGCGGCGGTGCCGATAGCCTGTCCGGTGAGGCGGGCGATGATGTGATCCTTGTTGGCGGAACCAACTCCGTCGATATTCTTGCCCTATTCATAAGCTAACACTGGTGCCGTTTTCCGAGAGCGTTTTCAATGAAGGAGAATGTACTCGGCAGCTCGGAAACCAGGGCAAATCAAAGCGCCATTAGGCAACAGCCACGCGCGCTTCGGCGCGCGCCTGACGGCCTTTTTCATCGGTCCAGATGAATTCAAAATGGCCTGGCTTCTCCAACCGCACGAAAAACACATGGTAGGGGTTGGTTGCGGTGCCATTCTGGAAATCGGCGGCAAAGAGCGTTTCGCCATTCAGCCGCACCATAAGCCGCGTCAACATATCGCGCGCCAAGGCGCGGCCTGCTTCATAGCGCAGCCCGGTTTCCATCGGGTGTTCGATCAGGGTGCGGATTTCAATCACCTCACCAGCGCGGGCGCTGCGCGGGATGCGAATGCGAGGCTGGGATGGCAGCGCGCTCATGAAAGGCACCCCCCGGCGCCAACACGCAACTCCGCGCTGGTACGCAGAACGCGCCCGGTGCTGGTTTCCGCCAGCACGATCAGGCGCTGATCTTCCGCGAGGCGAATGCGCGTTTGCACTTCAGCGCGCGCCAGCATCGGTGTCAGCCGAAAAGTTGCCACACCTGGCGTTGGGTTGCGGGAAGCAAAAACATGAATCGCGGTGATGTGGTCCTGAGCTGTCATCGGACTTTCCACCACAATGCCGAGCGGTACCTGACCGCCATTTTCCGCAAGCGTGGGCACGCGGAGAAGAATGCCGCCATCAGTCACGGCCTTGTCGCCAACCGCATCCCGGAGCGCGGTGCTCAGCGCCTCATTAGCCCGCGCCGCGGCAGCGAAGGGCAGCGCAAGTAGCGCGAGGCAGGTTCTGCGAGCGATCATCAACACCTCCATGCCGCACCGAAGAAGGGTTGTGCAGCAAGAAATTCTCCAGTCAAGGGCCATTGAAAGGCCTGATCGTGGTTCATATGAAGGGTGAATTTTCCAGACGCAAGCGAATTTTTTAATGCTATCAGCGGATTAGATGGGATAAAGGGCTTGCTGCCTGGGTGGTAAAATTTGGAAATTCTTTCTCAGCGATCCAGGCGGAATAACGGGCGCAAATGCAGCCCAACCCAATTGCCGGCGAGCCCCGGCAGTATCCAAAGCCAGCCATGCAGGCTGCCGGAAGCAATCCCCGCCACATAGGCGCTGATATTGCAGCCCGAGGCCATGACGGCGCCATAGCCAAGCAGGAGCCCGCCCAGCACGGAAGCGCAACAATGCCGCCATGGCAGGCGCCATTGCGGCTTGATGCGCGCCACAAGTGCTGCGGCGAAAAACGCGCCAAGCATCAGGCCGAAATTCATGACACTGCTGCGCTCTGCGAGCAGCGGGCGGAAAAGGGCTTCCGTGCGTGTCGGGTCTTCCCAAAAGGCCCAGAAGGCCGGTTCGTCCCAGCCGAATTCCGCGACAATGCGCGACCCCCAGAGTGGGAAAGACGCCGTGATCACCCAGGGTCGCCCCGCAGCCCAGAGTGTCATGATATTCAGGACAGCAAGAATAATGGCGGCCAAGCCCCAGGACCAAAGCCGCGGTGATGCCGCTGATGGCGCGCTGAAGATCGGTTCAACACGACCATGGCGGCGTTGTTCGATCACGCGCGAAAGCATTGCCACCAATAGAAAAATCGTGAGGCTGCCGATCATGGTCGGCCATACCCCGATCAGCTCCGGCAGGGATGTCGCGGCAAGCGCCGGCAGATCGGCCCATCTTTCGAAATCATAGGCCGCGATGGTGGCGCCGATGATGAAAAATAGCAGCGTCAGCAGCATGCGCGTATTTCCCCCGCCCGCGGTATAGAGTGTGCCGGAAGCGCAGCCGCCACCCAATTGCATGCCGATGCCGAAGATGAAGGCGCCTATGATCACCGCAACACCAGCGGGAAAGACAATGCCGCGCACCGGCGCACCGCCGAGTGTTGCCGCATGAATGGTGGGCAGCATGATGACAACCAGAATGCCAAGCATGAGCATCTGTGCGCGCAGCCCCGCCCCACGCCCTTCTGCCAATGCCTGGCGAAAACTACCGGCAAAGCTGAAGGCGCCGCGATACAGCGTGAAGCCAAGCGCTGCACCAAGCGCCCAAAGCAGCGCGTGATTGCCGCCGTAATTCAACCCCAGCCCAAGCGCGCCCGCCAGCAAGAGCAAGGCTGCGATGGTGGCGGGCAGGGCTTGTGGCAAAACGCTCAGCCTTTCTTCTTAGAAAATGAATACCGGAATAAGGGACGCCACCAATGCCAAGGCCATGGCGTAATTGAAAAGCCGAAATGCGCGATCGGAGGTCAGTATTCGGCCAATGGCGACACCAAACCCACACCACAGAGTTGAGGAAATAATACCCGAAAACATGAACGCTGCCGCCACGCGCGCAGCCTCGGACCAGACAGGCGCCTCGGGCAGGGTATAGGCGGCCAGCGCCCCCACCGCCATGATCCAGGCCTTAGGATTGACCCATTGAAAGCCCGCCGCTTCGAAAAACCCGATGGGCTTCGCGGTGCCAGCGGCCTTGCCGCGACCTGCGGTCGCGATGCGCCAGGCGAGGTAAAGCATATAGGCAGCCCCGGCATATTTCAGCGCCAGATGCAGCCAAGGCAGCGCGGTGAAAACCGTGCCCAAACCAAGTCCAATCGCGAGTACCATGGCCGGAAAGCCAAGAATAATCCCAAGCATGTGCGGCACGGCCCGACGAAAGCCGAAATTGGCGCCGGAGGCCGTCAGCATGGCGTTGTTCGGCCCTGGCGTACAGCTTGTGGTCAAGGCGAAACCAATCAGCGCCCAAAAAAGCGGATCATTCAATGGCGGTAACCTTGCGGTTGGGATGATGACTACAATGCTCGCCTAAGGCGTTTCGACCATGCATGCAATAAGGTGGTGCGGGCACAGCCTCGCCGTAATTGGTGTGGGCCTGAAATGGCGCAAGCGTGCGGCGGCGCTTCTATGCGAATGCTTGCAAACACGGCATAAAGCACGAAGCAAAAGGAGCAATCGCATGATTCCCCGCCGCGTTCTGCCCGGCCTATTGGCCGCACCCTTACTGGCGCGTGTTGCCTCCGCGCAGGACGCTTTCCCGATGCGCGGCATTTCCATCATTGTGCCATTTCCTCCAGGCGGTGGCACGGATGTGCTGGCGCGGATTCTGGCGCAGCATTTTCAGGAAAACTTCAAGCAGCCAGTTGTCGTTGAAAATCGCGGCGGTGGTGCTGGGCGCATCGGCATGCAGCAACTGCTGCGCAGTACCGCGGATGGGCATACGCTGATGGTGACCTCCACCGGTGGCATCATGGGGCTCGCGGGCGCGCATGATGCCTTCAAGGTTGAAGCGGCCTTGACGCCCGTCACGCTATTGGCCGCACCGGCCTATGTGGTGGCGGTACACCCAAGCCTTGGCGTGAAGGACGTCGCGGGTTTGATCGCGCTCGCCAAGCAAAGGCCGGGCGCGTTCAGTTTTGGGAGCTCCGGTACTGGCGCGGCAAGCCATTTGGCGGCTGAGCTATTCGCCTCCATGGCCGGCATTGAAATGCTGCATGTGCCTTATCGTGGCACGGGGCCTGCGCTGAATGACCTGATTGGTGGGCGCATTCAATTGATGTTCGCGCCACCGCAGACGGTCGCTGCCGCTGTTGCATCGGGCCAGGTGCAAAGCCTGGCCATGACGGCAGAGCGCCGATCCGCATTATTGCCCGGCATACCAACGGTGAATGAAAGCGGCCTGCCAGGCTATTCCGCCGTCGGATGGTTTGGGCTATTCGGTCCACGCAGCATGCCCGCTGCCGTTACAGCGAAGATTGCAGCTGAAGCCGCGCAAGGCATCACGACAGACATAACGCGCCAACGCTTGGCCGGTTTGGGTGCAGAGCCTGAACCAATGGCTCCCGATGCCTTTGCGCGCTTTATTGATGCTGACATTGCCAAATGGCAGCAGGTTGTGCGAGAGCGCGGTATTACTCTGGAGTAGAAGATCCCATGATCAGATTGGCAAGTTTCCTAGCCCCCGGCGATCTGCGTCCAAGGCTTGGCGCGGCAGAGGGCGCGATGATGCGCGACCTGACCGCAACCCATGGTGCGGATTGGGATATGCGCCGCGTCCTGGCGCTGCCGATTGCGGAATTGCGTGCCTTTGTCGCGGCGGGAGGGATCATGCTGCCGGCAGAGCAATGCCATTTATTGCCGCCCATTCCCGATCCCGGCAAGATTTTTTGTGTGGGGAAAAACAGCAAGGTCCATCGCGCGGAATTGGTTGCGCAGGGCATGTTGAAGGAAGACCCCGAGGAACCAACAAGCTTTGTGAAGCTGACCGAAACCCTGGTGGGTGAAGGGGCACGCGTGGCGCGGCCGCCAGGCATCACCACCTTCGATTACGAACCCGAATTGGCCTTCATCATCACGCGACGCGCCTTTCAGGTCAGCCGCGAAAACGCCCGTGATCATGTCGGCGCGATCACAGTGCTGAATGATTTGACGGCGCGGGAGATTCAGAAGCAGGAAGTGCAGCTTGGCACGAAATTCTGGGTCTCCAAAAACATGCCGCGCTTCACGCCGGTTGGGCCCTATGCGGTGCCGCTGGCGGAAATCGCTGACCCCTATGATCTGTGGCTGACCTGCCACGTGAATGGCAAACAGCGGCTGCGCGTGAATACGGATGAATACATCCATCGCATTGAGGGCATCATCGCGCATTTCTCGCGCTTCATGCCGTTTGAGGTGGGTGATGTCATCGCGACCGGCGCACCGCGCGGCACCGCCATTGGCCATCCGAACGCGGCGGAGCTCTATCTGAAGCCAGGCGATACCTGTATTGCCGGGTTGGAAGGTGTGATGCAGATCACCACCCATATCGTCGCCCCCGGCGAGGTGTAATGCCGCCGATCGCTTGACCTTTCCCCTGATCCAGGTTGCAGTTACGAAGTCAGTATCCACACCAAGCAAGAAGGAACTGGGAAAATGAAGCGTCGGGCGATTTTGTTTTCAGGGGCAGGAGTTTTTGCTGCGCCTGCGGTTCGCGCACAAAGCCAGGCACCCTGGCCCAATAGGGCTGTGCGCATCATTGTTCCCTTCGGCCTTGGTGGTGCAGCAGATGTTGCGGCACGCTTTGTGGCGGAACCGCTTTCAGCGGCGCTTGGTGTGCCCGTGGTGATTGAAAACCGTACCGGCGCGGGTGGTTCCATCGGCACCAATATGGTCGCGAAATCGCCAGGCGATGGCTATACGCTTGTGGCGCTTGGCAATACCGCCGCCGTGAATGAAACGCTGCAACCAGGACGCGGCTTTGTACTGATGCGCGACCTGACACCTGTGGCGCCAATCAATATCGCGGATAATGTTCTGGCGGTGCATCCTTCGGTTCCTGCGAATTCACTGCCGGAATTCCTGGAATTGCTGCGCCGAGAGCCGGGCAAATGGAATTACGCCCATTCCGGCCCCGGCACGCCCTATCACCTTGCTGGCGAAATGCTGAAAGCCATGGCGAAGGTGGATATGGTCGCGGTGAGTTTCCGTGGATCGAATGAGGCGCGCACGGCTGTAATCTCCGGCCAAGTTCCGATCATGTTCGATGGTATCCCCAGCATGGCGCCGCACATCAATGCCGGAACGGTGCGCGGCCTTGCGACAACAGGCAGACAGCGCGACCCAATGCTGCCCAATCTACCAACTGTTGCCGAAACCGTTCCGGGCTTTGAATACCCGATCTGGATTGGCCTGATGATGCCAGCCACCACGCCGCGCCCAATTGTGGAACGTTTGCATGCAGAAATCACCAAGATCATGCAAAGCGAAGCGGGCCGTACTGGCATGCAGCGCATGGGCGCGCGGTCCATGGTGATGACGCTTGCGGAATATGAAGCCTATTTGCGCAATGATGTGGATACGCTCGGTAAATTGGTGCGCGATGCAGGCATCAAGGCGGAATAGGCCATGACAAGTTTCACGCTGAATGGTGCGAATGTCACTTTGGATCTGCCGGATCACGCGAGTCTATTGCATGCCTTGCGAGGCCCCTTGGGGCTTTCCAGCCCACGCTTTGGCTGCGGTGCTGAACAATGCGGTTCCTGCATGGTGCTATTGGATGACAAGCCCGCCTACGCCTGCGCGCTTGGCATGGATGCGGTTGCAGGGCGGAAAGTTGTGACGGCTGAAGGCTTGGGTTCCACTGAAGTGCCGCATCCTTTGCATGCGGCTTTTCTGGCAGAACAGGCCGGCCAATGCGGCTATTGCCTTTCGGGCATGTTGATTTCTGCCGCTGCCTTGCTGGCGGCCAATCCTGATCCGGATGAGGATGCCATTCGCACCGCCATGGAACCGCATTTATGCCGCTGCGGCAGCCATAATCGCATCATTCGCGCCATCAGGCGCGCGGCGCAGGAGATGGCGGTATGAGTCATGGTTTTGGCGCCGCTCTGAAGGTTGACGATGGCAAGCCGCGCTTGCCCGGTAGTCTGCATCTCAATCGCCGCCTGTCGCAATGGCTGCATTTCCGCGCCGATGGTGTCGTGGAGGTGAAGCCCGGCAAGGTGGAACTGGGCCAGGGCATCCTGACCGCCTTGGCGCAGATCGCCGCTGATGAATTGGATGTGGCCCTAGAACGCATCCGCATCATTAGCGTGGTTACGCCGGAAAGCCCGGATGAGGCAGTGACGTCGGGCAGTCTTTCCGTGCAGGATTCAGGCAGCGCCATTCGCCATGCCAGCGCCGATGCGCGGCGTATTTTTCTGTCGGTTACCGCACAAAGAAGCGGTGTGGCGTTTGAAGCGATCACCGTGTCAGACGGGGATTTCATCGGGCCGCAGGGCAAGATCGGCAGCTATTGGCAATTCGCCGATGCCGGCTTGTTGGCGGTTGAGGCATCACCGGAAGCACGGGCCAAGCCCATGGAAGCGCGTCGTCTTGTGGGTGTTTCAGCGCCGCGGCTCGATTTGCCCGGAAAGCTGTATGGCGCGCCCGCCTATGTGCATGATTTGCGTCTGCCCGGCATGCTGCATGCGCGCGTCATTCGCCCAAATGCTCGCGGCGCTGTGCTTGAAGCGCTGGCGGATGGCCTGCTGCCAGGTGATGCGCGGCTGGTGCGGGATGGCAATTTCCTGGCGGTATTGGCAAGCACTGAATGGGACGCCGAAGCTGCCGCGACACGTATCGCAGCCAGGGCGCAGTGGCAGGAAGCCGATACGCTACCCGAACAGGCGCAATTGGCGACTTGGCTTCGGGATGCAGCAATGCGTGGTGAACGCAAGGTCACCGAAGAACGCGATGCGGAAATACCCACCGCTGTCCATCGGCTGAAGCGCAGCTTTCATCGGCCTTATCTGGCCCATGCCTCAATCGGGCCTTCCTGTGCCGTGGCGCGGTTTGATAGTGATCAGGTGGAAGTCTTCAGCCATACGCAGGGGCCTTACAATCTGCGCGCGGATATCGCGAAAACGCTGCGCTGCGCGCCGGAGAAAGTGATTGTGCGTCACATGGAAGGCGCCGGCTGCTATGGCCATAATGGTGCGGATGATGTGGCGCTGGAAGCGGTGCTGATTGCGCGCGCGGCGGAAGGCAAGCCCGTGCGACTATTGTGGTCGCGTGCGGATGAACTCGGCTGGGCACCATTTTCGCCGGCGATGTTGGTGGATATTGAAGCGTCAGCAGCAGCAGATGGGAGCTTGCTGGGCTGGCATGCGGAAGTGATCAGCAATGGCCATTCCGGCCGGCCAGGTCGTTCTCCCGTACCCACCCTATTGGCGGCCTCGCAACTTGCCGAGCCCTTTCCGGTGCAACCTTCCATCAATCCACCCTTGGCGGCAGGTGGCGGCGCGGAACGTAATGCCATTCCGGGGTATCGCGTCCCGAAACTGCATGTTGCCACCACAAGATTACTAGACATGCCCATCCGCACATCAGCATTGCGCGGCCTGGGCGCGACACTGAATGTCTGGGCGGTGGAAAGCATCATGGATGAAATGGCAGCGCTGGTAGGCGAAGACCCACTTGCCTACCGCTTGCGGCATTTGGATGATGCGCGTGGCCGTGCTGTCCTGGAAAAAGTGGCTGGCATGGCAGGTTGGCAGGGGCGCAAAACACGCGAAGGTTTTGGCTTTGGCATTGCCTATGCACGCTACAAAAATACTGGCGCCTATGCCGCGGTGATTGCGGAAGTGGAAGCGCGCGAACGCATCTTCTGTCGGCGCCTATGGATCGCAGGTGATTGTGGAGAGGTGGTGAGCCCCGATGGTGCGGCCAATCAGCTTGAAGGCGGCGCCATTCACGGGGCTTCGATTGCATTGGTGGAGGAGGTGCGCTTTGACCGTCGGCGCATTACTTCCGATTCATGGGAAAGCTTCCCGATCCTGCGCTTTTCGGAAGTGCCCAAGGTGGATGTTGCCTTGATCAACCGGCCCGAGGCACCGTTCCTCGGCGCGGGTGAGGCAAGCCTTGCCCCAACCATCGCAGCGATTGCCGGGGGCATTCACGCAGCCCTGGGCGTCAGGCCGCGGCAATTGCCATTCTCGGCGGAGAATATCGCCAAGGCCGGATGATCTGGACGCGCGCGCCAAGCTGTATCAGGCTGCGTGCAGCTTATGCCTTTCTGGAGATACCTCATGGGTTCGCTGCTTTTCTCGCCATTGACTATTCGCTGTGTGACGATTCCAAACCGCGTCGTAATGCCACCGCTTTGCCAATATTCAGCGATCGAAGGTTTGGCGAATGATTGGCATATGGTGCAGCTTGGCCGCTTTGCGGTTGGTGGCTTTGGGCTGATCTTCACCGAGGTGACTTCCGTCATGCGCGAAGGCCGCATTACCCATGGTGATCTTGGACTTTGGTCGGATGCGCATATTGAACCGGTGCAACGGCTTGCGCGATTCATCAAGGCGCAGGGTGCAGTGCCGGCGATGCAGCTTGGCCATGCTGGGCGCAAGGGTTCTTCACAACGTGCCTTTGAAGGTAATGGGCCTTTGGGCGCGCCTGAGGCCGCCAAGGGCGAAAAGCCCTGGCCACTGGTGGGTCCGACAGCAACGGCGATTGGTGAAGGCCATGTGCAGCCCGAAGCACTGACCAAGGAAGGCATGGCCGATATTCGCGAAGCCTTCGCCACTGCCGCACGCCGCGCCTTGGCCGCCGGCTATGAGGCTATTGAGGTGCATTGCGCGCATGGCTATCTGCTGCATCAATTCCTCTCGCCGCTCTGCAATACGCGCAATGATGAATATGGCGGTGATCTTGCCGGACGCATGCGCTTCCCGCTTGAGATTGTGCGCGCCGTGCGTGAAGCCTGGCCAGAAAACCTACCACTTTTTGTGCGGATTTCTGCCGTTGATGGCGCCGATGGCGGGTGGGAGATGGAAGATAGCGTCGCCTATGCGCGTGAATGCCAAAGGCTTGGCGTTGATGTGATGGATTGCTCATCAGGCGGCATTGGCGGCAGTGCCACTGGCAGCAAGCGCGTGCCGCGCGGTTATGGTTTTCAGATTCCCTACGCCGCACAAATCCGCCGAGAGCTTGGCATGAAATCCATGGCGGTTGGGCTGATCATTGGCCCACATCAGGCCGAAGCCGCTTTGGCGGCAGGTGACGCTGATCTGATCGCCATCGGGCGTGAGGGTATGAACAACCCGAATTGGCCCTTGCATGCGCGCGCCGTACTGGAACCAGGCACGACCGAGGAAGTTTTCGGCTGCTGGCCACCGCAACATGGCTGGTGGATGGAAAAGCGCGGTGCTGTCATGAATGCACTCGGCACCCCACCGGCATGATGAATTTGGTTTGAGACAAAGGAAGGAAACGAAGCATGAAACTCGCCTATTCACCCAATAGCCCCTATGTGCGGAAATGCGTTGTGCTTGCGATACAGCGCGGCATTGACAAGCAGATGGAGCTTTGGACCGTTGGTACAACCGATCCGGCACTGCTGAAGGTCAATCCACTTTCGAAGGTGCCGACCTTGGTGCTGGATGATGGTACCGCGCTGTATGACAGCCCGGTGATTTGCGAATATCTGGACAGTGTCGGTGATGGGCCGAAGATGTTTCCGCCCGCAGGCCCAGCACGTTGGAAGGCGCTGCGCCAGGAAGCGCTTGGCGATGGTATTTTGGATGCGACGCAACCACGCCGGCGCGAAATTGCGCTGCCACAGGATGAGGGACGGCAGTCCTACATTGCACTACAGCAGGGTAAGGTGAAGGCCGCGCTTGCGGTACTGGAAGCGGAAGCCGATAGCCTTGGCATGCTTAAAACTATTGGCGAAATCACCATTGCCTGCGCATTGGGCTATATGGATTTCCGTTATCCGAATGAACCCTGGCGGCCTGGGCATCCCAAGCTTGAGGCTTGGTACGCGAAAGTTGCCGCCATGCCCGCCATGACCCGCACGGTCCCACCGGGTTAAGCGCCAAGGCATGGATCATATTGGGCGGACCGACGTGATCCATGCACTCATTCAGAAATGGAGCCGGATGACAGGCTGTAGAAGATAGCGCCAAATGCTTGGCGATATCTATGGGCGGCTCATTACCTGTACGCTTGCTTCAAGCCCAAGCGTGGCGGCCAAGGTTTCCAGCCGCCTCAACACACTTTCGCCCGCGAAAACGCCGCTGCCTTCAACAAGCCTCAGGACCAGCCGCCCACCGCGACGTTCCAAAGATGTGCCTGCAAGCAACACGGTCGTGCCGCCCGAGAGCGTATAGGCCAGGCGAAATGCCGCACCCAAAATTTCTGCCCGCCGCAGCGTGCCGACATCCAATAATAGGCGCGCAGAGGGCAGGAAGGGCGCGTCAGCCTCCGCCTCATACCGAAGGGCCGCCGCGAGCGCGAGGAAAGCGCGGCCGTGATGATCAAAGCCAACTCCAGGCTGGCGCAGCACACGGAAAAACGCGTGTTCGGCACGATAATCCGGATGGTCATGGCTGCCGATATCACTCACCCAACAGGCGGCTTCGCGCAAGCCAAGCACAAGTGGTGTTTCATCCTCAAACAAGGGCGCGGTCCAGGCGAAAAGCGCCGGCGGCATGGTCTGGTCCCGCCCAAAGCGCAGTGCCATTTCATGGGCGGCGGCCAGCAGTGGATCACGCTTGCGTTCAGCAGCATCAAGCAGGCGAGCATACCAGCCTTCACGCAGACCATTGGCGCTGAAGATCACGCGACGTGCACCGCTTGCGCGCAGCAACCGGCGCAATACCAGCGCGGCAAAGGGCAAATCGGCTAGGCGCTTGCTTGAAGCGCCGGGCATGCGTTCCAAGGTGCGTCGCGTAGCGGCCATCAGCATTCCGGAAAGATCGCGCGCTTCGTCGCGCGTCAGCGCGTAATGATGCACGATTGAAAGCGGATAGCCGGTTTGCGCCATATGCATGCGCGCCATGGCGCGCCAGGCACCGCCCACCAGATATAAATCTCGCCCGGCTGCGCTGTGCACCCAAGGCATGCGCGCCAATTCTTCTGTCACAATTGCACGCGCCTTGCCGATATCGCCCTTCGCGCGATCCGCAAGGCGAATGGTGCCGATAGGCAGGCTGCCGGTCTTGCCCTGCGCGCCTTGGCCAAGTTCCACCAATTCCAAGGAACCGCCGCCAATATCGCCCAGCAGCCCATCCGCGCCTGGAAAGCCCAGCAATACGCCATCAGCGGAAAGTCGCGCTTCCTCATCGCCTGTCAGGATATGGATCGGCACGCCGGGCAGCTTTTCGCCGAGTGCTGAGACAAAAGCCGCGCCATTGGAGGCATCACGCACCGCGGCGGTGGCCAATACCTCAATCGGCGCAGCCCCCATGGCGCGCGCCACAGCATGATAGCGCTGCATGATCGTCAACGCCTGCGCGACAGCATCGGCATTGAGCTGACCCGTATCATGCAGCCCGCGGCCGAGCCCCAGCACGGCCTTTTCATTGAAGATTGCAACAGGATTGCGCCCGCGCCCTTCAAACACCACCAGGCGCACGGAATTGGACCCCAAATCCACGACGCCGCAGCGCATGGCCGTGGTGGCCTTGCCCATTCGCTGGCTGAGCGCAGCGCCGTCCATCAATCCTGCTTCACACGATCTTGCCGCTGACGGCGCGGCGCACGTGCCAGCGCACTACCGCGCCCGGAAAGCGATGGGTTGGTCATGAAATATTCATGCGCGGAAACACCATTTTCGGGCGCTTCGATCCGCGCCCAATGACCATCCGGGCCAAGCTGCCAGCTTTGCAGCGTATCCTTCAGATTGATCACCATGATCTGGTCCAACACTTGCGCATGCACAGTCGCGTTTTCCACTGGCACCATGGTTTCAACGCGCCAATCCATATTGCGCGCCATCCAATCAGCGGATGAGATGTAAACCTTGGCGCGGCGCGATGGCAGCCGATGACCATTGCCAAAAACATAAACACGCGAATGCTCCAAAAACCGCCCAACAATGGATTTCACGCGAATATTCTCGGAGAGGCCCGCAACACCGGGGCGCAGGCAGCAAATGCCGCGCACAATCGCATCCACCTTCACGCCGGCCTTTGAAGCCTCATACAGCGCATCAATCAGCGTCTCATCCACCAGCGAATTCATCTTGATCCATATCGCCGCCGGCTTGCCTTCCTTCGCAAAAGCGATTTCCTGACGAATCATCGCAAGCAAAGTGGGGCGTGTGGTGAGCGGTGAGAAGGCAAGCTTTTCCATCGTCTCCGGCCGCGCATAGCCGGTCATGTAATTGAACAGCTTGGCAGCATCACGCGTCAGCGCCGGATCGGTAGTGAAATAGGAAAGATCCGTATAAATGCGCGCCGTGACCGGATGGTAATTTCCCGTACCGAAATGCGCATAGGATCGCAAATGTGA
>JADCFP010000084.1 GCA_020249465.1 Roseomonas sp.
AGTGATCGCTTTGATGCTGCCCTATGTCATCGCCATTTCCGTGGTTTGGACCGCGCTTTTGGCGGCTTGGTATATGCTCGGCCTGCCTTGGGGGCTTTAGCGCATGCATGACATCACCATCATGGCCGCGATCATCCTCGCGGCCATTGTGCTTTTTATCTGGAACCGCATCCCGGTCATTCTGGTGGCCATGGGTGTCGGCATGGCGCTTTACGCGACCGGTCTGGTGACGCTGAACCAGGCGCTATCGGGCTTTGGTGATCCGGCGGTGATGTTCATCGCAACACTTTTTGTCGTGAGCGCCGCGTTGGACCGTACTGGCGTTACCGCCTGGGCCGGGCAAATGCTGATCCGCGGCGCCGGTGAGGATAGCCGCTCGCGATTGATGGTGCTGATTGCCCTGCTGGCGGCGATGTTGACCGCGCTGATCAGCCTCAATGGTGCAATCGCAGCACTTTTGCCGGTGGTGGTGGTGCTGGCGCTCCGGCTTCGCCGGCCGCCATCGCAATTACTCATGCCGATGGTTTTCGCCGGGCACGCAGGATCATTGCTTGCCTTGACCGGATCACCGGTGAATGTGCTGGTGAGTGAAGCCGCCTTGGATGCCGGCTACCGCGCCATCGGTTTTTTCGAATTCACTATTATCGGTATTCCGCTGCTGCTGGGTGTCATTGCCATCACGCTCTTGTTTGGCCAGAAGCTGCTGCCCTATCGCGCTGGTGAGACAATGAGTGCGGATTTCAGCCGTCACGCCACAACGCTGGTGGAACAATATCGGCTGAAGGAAGGGCTGTTCCGGCTACGGCTGCGCGCTTCGTCACCACTTATCGGGCAATCGCCTTCGGCGCTCCAGGAAAATAGCTGGGGCGCGCTGCGGCTTGTTTCGGTAAATGATGGCGAGACGGGCGATAGGCTCCGTCGCCCCACCATGGCCGAGGGGGATTTTTTGCTCGTCTCGGGTCAGGCTGACGATGCAGCACGGCTTGCCACCGAACAGCATTTGGCCTTCCGCCTGGAAAACAGCGATGAGGATTTGCGCGACAGCCTGTTCAATCGCAGTTCCGGCCTCGCGGAAGTGATGATCCCGCCAAGGTCTGCAATGATCGGGCAGACCGCCTATCAGGGCATGATTACCGAAAGCGGCGATCTGGTGGTGATTGCCATTCAGCGCGGTGGCGTTGATCTGGGTGCTGAGACTGTGGAATTGCAAGCGGGCGATACCATGCTGTTGCAGGGCACCTGGAAGGCGCTGGATACGCGCCTTGCTGATCCGCAAGTGTTGGTGGTGAATTCGCCGGATACGGTGCGCCGTCAGGCAGTGCCGCTGGGGGCGGGTGCCTGGACCACGCTCGGCGTGCTGGCCGGCATGGTGTTTTTCCTTGCGACCGGGCTTTTGCCGGGGGCGGTGGTGGGCATCGCGGCCTGCTTTATCCTGGTGTTGTCGCGCGTGCTGACAGTGGATCAAAGCTACCGCGCGATTGACTGGACAACGGTGATCCTGGTCGCGGCCATGATGCCGCTTTCCACTGCAATGGTGCAAACCGGCGCCGCGCAATTGATGGCGGATGGTCTGGTCGCCATGGCGGCCGGCGGCAGCCCGACGATTCTGCTGGCAGGGCTTTTTGTGCTGACGGCGGTGCTCGGCCAATTGATCAGCAATACCGCAACGGCGCTGATCCTCATTCCGGTTGGGGTTGCGGCTGCCACCTCCATGGGTGTTTCGCCGGCGCCGGTGCTGATGAGCATCGGGATCGCCGCTGCCGCTGCCTTCCTGACACCAATCGCAACACCGACGAATCTGATGGTGATGCGCCCGGGCGGTTACGCCTTTGGCGATTACTGGAAATTCGGCCTGCCGATGATGATCTGGTTTTTCATCATCAGCGTCTTTGTCGTACCCCTGATCTGGCGGTTCTGAGCCATGGGCCGCTTTGCGCGCTTATTACTGGGCAGTGCTGCGCTATGTGCCGCGCTGCCGGCGCTCGCACAAACGCCGGCGCAGCAACAGGCTGATCCCGCCGGCACCTTCGCCTTCCTGCTGGAGAATGACACCTTCTCCGGCAATGATCGCTATTACACCAATGGCTTTCTCTTTGCCTGGCGCGCCCCTTCCTATGATCCGCCCGCCTGGCTTGCAGGGCTGACCGAAGGGCCGAACCTGTTCTTCCCGGGCGGCGGTGTCACGCGGTGGGGCCTGAGTTTCGGGCAAAAGATTTACACGCCAGAAGATACGCTGGCGACCAATCCTGATCCGAAGGATCGCCCCTACGCGGCCTGGCTTTATGGTGCGATTTCGTTGCATTCCTATACAGCACGGGAAATGGGCACGCTCGAATTGCAGCTTGGTGTTGTTGGGCCATCCGCGCTTGGCGAATGGGTGCAGAACACAACGCATGATCTGATGCGCATTGATCGCGCCTATGGCTGGGATTACCAGATCCGCGATGAACCCGGCATCAACCTGGTGTCCAACCGCCAATGGCGGCTGAATGGAGAGCCTGATGCCGCAGGCCGCCGATTTGGTTGGGTGCCGAGCCTCGCGGCCAGTCTTGGTAATGTGCATACCTATGCCGCCGGCGGCATGATGCTCCGCTACGGGACAGAACTGGAAGCGGATTTCGGCCCGCCACGTGTGCGCCCGGTCTCCGCCGGTTCAATCTTCTTCCAGCCCACTGGCCGATTTGGCTGGTATGTGTTTGGCGGTGTTGAAGGCCGCGCCGTGGCGCGGGATATTTCGCTCGATGGCAATACCTGGCGCGATAGCCGCAGCGTGGATCGGGAAGTACTGGTGGGCGATGCCAGCCTGGGCTTTGCGCTGATTTTCGAAAGCGCGCGCCTGACCGCGACCTATACGATCCGCAGCAAGGAATTCGAAACCCAGCGTGAAGCTTCGCAATTTGGGTCGATCAGCATTGCCTTCAGGTTTTAGCGGCTGAGAGATACCCCGCACAGTCGCGCGACACTCCGCCAATGGGCGGCTTCCCCGCCAAGCGTCAAAATGATTTCAAGAATGTCTTGGCGGTAACGTCAAAAATACAGGGGGCATGCAAATGAGATCAAAATGGGCCGGCGCGGCCATGCTCGGTCTGATGGTGGGTGCCTCACCGGCCTTCGCACAACAGCCCTCCATGGAAGAACTGATGCGGCGCATAGATGCGCTGCAACAGCGCGTGAATGAACTTGAACGCGAACGCCGCCCGCAACGCCCTGCCGCGGTGGCCGCCCCCGCGCCAGCGCCAGCCGCGACACCCGCGCCGACGCGCTCCGCTGCACCACGCGCGGCACCGGCGCCCCCCGCCCCTGTTACTACCGCTGCCGCCCCCGCTACTGCGCCTGCCCCCCGTACGCCCGAGGCTGTACGCGCCGAAGTGGATGAGGCGCTGCGCGGCAGCCTGGATGGGCTTGCGATGCGTATCCCGAATACGGATACGACCGTTCGGCTTTACGGCTTTCTCCGCCTGACCGCCTATCGTGATTTCAATGCGCGCAACCCAACCGATGCGGCCTCCGTACAGGGTATTCCGCTGACCGCCAGAAACACGCAGCCCGGCGATGGCGACATCACCGCACGCAGTTCGCGCTTCGGTTTCGACACCCGTAGCGATACAGCCTGGGGCCGGCTCGACACCACCATCGAAGGCGATTTCCGCGGCGAGATCGTGCAAGGCGGTGACCTTGCCTTCAGGATCCGTCAGGCCTTTGCCGAATTGACCCGCGATGATTGGAGCTACCTGCTCGGCCATACCAATAGCCTCTGGAATGAGGGACTGACCGAAGCGCTGCACGACGCCACCAACCTCAATCAATCCTTCATCCGTCAGGCACAATTCCGTTTGTCGCATCGCTTCGGGGGGAATTGGACCCTGCAAGGATCAGTTGAATCTTCCTTCGGCGATATCCTTACGCAAAATGGGCCGGCCTTGTCGCCAGTGCGTTTTGATGGTGGCGCCACCCCCGCCTTCGATCAAATGCCTGATCTGCTCGCGCGCCTGACCTGGCGCGACGGCGCTGAGGAATACGTGCTGCGCGGCCTGTTCCGGCAGCTATCGCTTGAACCGGATGGCACCACGCTGGGTCCAAGGCCAAGCGAAAGTACCTCGGGCTGGGGCCTCGCTGCCCATTCACGCCTGCCGCTTGGCAAATGGATCTCCGCCCTCGGCCGGGATGAGCTGATGCTCATGGGCTATTATGGTGAGGGCATTGGCCGCTATTTCGCCGGCAATACCTTTGGCCAGGGCGGTATTTCCGACATCATCACCGCAACCGGCATGGATTACAGCCTGGATTCCGTGCCGAGTTATGGCGCTACCATCGGCTATCGCCGCTTCTGGTCCGATTTTGTGCGGAGCACGGTCTCCTACGCTTACGCGCGGCAGGATTTCCCATCATCCATCCGCTTCGCTGCCGGATCGAATGGCGCGCTGGCGCGCAACCGCGAAATGCAGCAGGTGATTGCCAATCTGATCTGGAGCCCCTTTGCCGATCGCCCGAGCAGCCGCATGCCCTTTGGTTGGCTTGATCTTGGCCTGGAATATGTTTTCAGTCGGCGTGATCTTGAAGATGGCGCGGCGGCAGTGGGTGCGAATGGTGTGGGCCACGGCATCGCCAATCGCCTGCTTGCCGTTGGCATTGTGCGGTTCTGAAGGCACACACATAAAACCGACCATGGTGGCTTAAGGGGTCAGTTCTGCCACCATGGCCGGTCAGGCTGAAGACCTCGTCTGGTGCGGGTTATCACCGCATGGCGCGTGGAGAATTGCCTCCAGCTTTGCTGTGAAACGGGTCAGGTTGTCGCCTGACCCGCTCAGTTGTTAGCCCTGCGCGGCAGGCACGGCGATGAAGGCCGGCTTGCCATCCCGCAGGATGCGCACCGCAACCGCACCGCCCGCGGCATTCGCCTCACGCAGCGCGCGCACTGCGGCTTCCGCGTCGTCGGTCGTGGCCGCGCCAACACCGATGATCACATCGCCCCGGCGCAAACCGGCTTCCTGGGCACGTGAATTCGGCTCCACCGCCTGCACCAGTGCGCCCTTGGCATCATTGGGCAGCTTGAGCGAGGCACGCGCTTCCGGCGTGATCGGCAGCAGCGAAACACCAATGCGCGGCGCGTTGGATTGTTCCGCACCCGCGCGGGCACGTTCCGCACCAGGCTGCGCGGCGATATCCACCCGGAGACTCGCTTCCGCGCCATCGCGCCAGAGCTTCAGATCAGCCTTCGCACCGGGGCGGAGGTCAGCCACGCTGCGCGCCAGGTCACGCGGGTTGCGCACGGCCTTGCCATCCAGCGCCGTCACCACATCACCGGGCTTGAGGCCGGCCTTGGCGGCGGGGCTGTCATTTTCCACACCCGCGACAAGGGCACCCTGCGGGGCATCGGCGCCCTTGGCCGGAAGCTTCAGCGCAGCCGCCATGGCGGTGTTCACCGGCTGAGTGGAAACGCCCAGGAAGCCGCGCTCCACATGGCCTTTCTCACGCAATTCGGCGACGACGCGCTTCACCATATTGGACGGCACGGCAAAGCCGATGCCAACCGAACCGCCGGTCGGGCTGAAGATCGCGGTATTCACCCCAATCACGCCGCCATCGCGGGCGAAAAGCGGGCCGCCGGAATTGCCCTGATTGATCGGCGCATCCACCTGGATGAAATCATCATAGGGGCCAGCGCCAATGTCTCGGCCAGTCGCGGAAATCACGCCCGTGGTCACGGTGCCGGACAAGCCAAAGGGATTGCCCATGGCGACCACCCAATCACCGGGCTGGGCGCGTTCAGAATCGCCAAGAGCGACGAAGGGCAGCGGCGCGCCGGCTTCAATCTTCAGCAGCGCGACATCGGTCCGCGCATCGCGACCCACCAGGCGGGCCTGCAATTCACGGCCATCTTCCAGCTTCACGGTGATGCGATTGGCGCCATCCACCACATGGTTATTGGTGACGATGAAGCCGGCGGCATCAATGATGAAGCCCGAACCGGTGCCCTGCACACGGCCCTGGCCAGGGTTGGGCATGCCCGCCTCAACGCGCGGCGCCTTACCGGCAACATTGATGGTGACAACGGCGGGGCGCACGGCCTTCACCAGCTCGGCAAAGCCGGCGGCAGGTGCGGCGCGGTCAAGGGTGATGGCCGGGGCGGCCGGGGCAGGGGCATTCTGCGCGTGAACGGCAAGGCCGGTAAGCGCGGTTGAGCCAAGCAGCAGGCCGAGCAGCGCATAGCGCGCAGTGCGGCGGGCGGGGCTGGATGTAGCCATGTGTTGTTTTCTCCATCTAAGGGCAGGGCGCTCATTCGCTTCGCCTTGCCCCTGAAAATGGAGAAACCCCGCTGTAAAGTCCCGAACGCGAAGCTGAAATGATTTTCAGCTTTCTACCTTTGCCCCGGAGAGATCCACCGTCACGCGAAGCCCCGGCCCGGCGTCTGACAATTCGGGCGCCGTGCCATGCAGTTTTGCGACAGCGGCTACCAAAGCCAAGCCAAGCCCGCTGCCGGGCGTACCGCGGCTCCGGTCCAGCCGATAAAAGCGGCGCAGCACGCGCGCATATTCTTCTGCCGGAATGCCCGGCCCATCATCGGCCACCTCCAGCACCGGGCCTGGGTGCAACGTAACCCGCAAACGCTGCCCGCCATGCATCAGCGCATTATCCATCAGGTTACTCAGCATTTGCCGTAGCAGCGCGGCATCGCCATGCAGGCGCTGATCGGGTGCGACCTGCACGTCCAGCCTTTTGCCGGCTTCTTCCGCCACCACCGCGTAAGCCTCGGCCAGAGTGGTCACCAGCGCAGAAAGATCCACCATCGGTGCCTCCTGCGGCGGCAGGGGCGGGCCGGCTTCAAGCTGCGCAATGCGAAGAAGTGCGGTGAAGGTGGCAAGCACCGTATCCAATTCGGCCAAGGCCGCTTCAAAGGCGGCCGCATCGGCATTGGGATCACGCGCGCGCGCCAGCGCCGCTTCCAGCCTTTGGCGCAAGCGGGAAAGCGGGCCACGCAAATCATGCGCGACATCCACCGTGACTTGCCGCATGCCCTCAATCAGCGCTTCTTGCCGATCCAGCAGCGTATTCACCGTGCCCGCCAGCCGATCAAACTCATCGGCACTGCCGGCCAAGGGCAGGCGTCGCGCCAGATCTCCGCGCATTACCTGTTCTGCCGCTGCTGAAACCCGGCGAAGGCGGGACTGCAAACCGCGCGCCATGAACAGACCAAAGCCGAGCGCGATAACCACCGCAATGGCACCGGCGGCGAGCAAGGTTCTGGCGAGCGTTGCAGCCGTATCCAGCACCGCGCCGAATTCCGCCGCGACCAGCAGTGTAAAACCATTGGAAATACTAATGCCGAGGGTGCGCACCGGTCCGTCAGGCGCACGCAGCGTGACAAAACCGCGCAAGCCCATGGGCGCACCGGAAAGCCGCGCGGAACCCGCCACGGGCCGCCCATCAGGCAGGCGGAGTTGCACCAGAATGGCACTTGGTGTGCGGTCCCGCGTGCGCGCTTCCACCGCGCGGGTCAGGCCAATCGGGCCAAAACGCTGGAATTCACCCAGCAGCAATTCGGCTTCCGCGCGGATGGTGCTGTCGAGCGCTTCTTCAAGCGTGGCGGAACTCCTGAGCCAGCCAAGCCCGAGGCCAAGTGCGGAAATGCCCAAAACACCAAAGGCAGTCAGCAGCGCGGTGCGGAGCGCGAAGCTGCGCAGCAGCCGCCCGATGGCACTCACGTCGGCGCACCAAGCATATAGCCAACACCGCGCATGGTCTGAATGGGCGCGGGCAAGCCTTCAAGCGAAAGCTTACGGCGCAAGCGGCTGACATGCACCTCAACCAAATTGGTGGAGGGATCGAAATTCAAATCCCACACGCCTTCCAACAGCATGGTCTTGGTCAGCACCTGACCGGGGCGACGCAGCATGAATTCCAACAGGCGCATTTCGGTCGGCAGCAATTCCACTGGCTGGCCATTGCGCCGCACCACGCGTTTCAGCAAATCCATTTCAATATCGCCAACTTGCAGCAATACCGGATCGCTTGTTGGCGTCGGCCGGCGTGCCAGGGCGGCAATGCGCGCGCGGAGTTCGCTGAAGGCAAAAGGCTTGGCGAGGTAATCATCCGCCCCCGCATCAAGCCCTTCGACGCGGCGTTCAACCTCCCCCAACGCAGTCAGCACCAGAACAGGCGTGGTGATGCCGGAAGCCCGCAACGCACGCAGTATGGTGAGCCCATCCGGCCCAGGCAGCATGCGATCTGTCACAATCACATCCCAGGGCTCACCAGCGGCGAGCAGCATGCCATCCCGCCCCGTACGCGCCACCTGCACGACATGACCAATTTCCTGCAGACCCTTGGCGATGTAATCAGCCGTCGCCTTATCGTCTTCGATCAGCAGGATGCGCATGGGGCGCGGATATTACTCCAGCGCCGCGATGGCAACCGCCAGGCGGCAGCCTTGGGCGAATTCCGGAATGACCACATATTCATTGACGGTGTGGATTTCCGCCTGGCCGGCGCCGAAGGTCACGGTTGGCACGCCATGCTTGACCAGCCAATTCGCATCCAACCCGCCCGCGGACACCATGGTCACGGGTTCCAGCCCCATGGATTGCGCGGCCTTTTTCGCGCGCTGCACGGCGGGATCATTTTCCGACATCAGGAAGGGCGGATAGGCGGTGCGGGCCTGGAAAGTGACCTCGGCCATATTGCCATCGGCATCCTTCACTTCGCCCTTGGCCTTGTTGAAGGCAGCTTCAAAGGCTTCGGTGATCTTGACCGCAAAGGCCGCATCCGTGCTGCGCGCTTCGCCCACCAGATGCACGTAATCCGTGACAACATTGGTGGCATCGCCGGCGGGCTTGCCATCCTTGCCGCCGAAGATGCCGACATTGGACGAACCCTTGCCCCCCGGCTGCTCCACCTTACCAAACCAGCCGGCGCGGCGTGCCTCGGTCAGCCCGATGGAAGCGACCAGTGTTGAGGATATGCCGCGTTCCGGCGCCACACCGGCATGCGCTGCCTTGCCCTTGATGGTGACTTCCCAATTCTGCTGACCGACCGCGCCAATGGTGAGCAAGGCCGCATGGGTACTGTCCACATTGAAGCCCATCACGGCACCGCCCAGGTCCTTTGGGTCCAATTCCCGCGCGCCATGCAGGCCGCTTTCCTCACGCACCGTGAACAGCATCGTGATCGGCGGATGCGGCAGCTTGTGTTCGATCAGGCTTTTCGCAAGCGCAATCAGCACCGCGCAACCCGTGCCATTATCGCCGCCCAAGGCCGTGGTGCCGTCAGAGACGATCCGGTCCCCCTCCCGCCGCGGCTTCGCACCCTTGCAGAGCGGCACGGTGTCCATATGGGTGGAAAACAACAGCCGCGGACCTGGCTTGGTGCCGGGTAGGTCAACGATCAGATTACCCACTTCGGTCGGCAGCTTGATGCGCTGATGGGCGGTATCGAAGCGAATGGCGCTGGCCGGCACGCCGACTTTTTTCAGCTCATCCACGATGGCAGCGGCAATCGCGGCCTCATGCCCCGTGACACTGTCAATCGCGAGCAGGCGGATCAGCATTTCCGTCGCGTATTCAACATCAACAAGTTCGGCGGTGTTTCCCATGGTCGTGTCCTTTTAGTTCTGAATTGGCGCGACGCGTTACCGCATCGTGAGAAGAGGCTTCAGGGCGTCAAGTACGCCTGTCAGCATGATTTGTGCACCGATGCACAGCAGCAGGAAGGCGGCAAGCTTGGCCGCGATCAACATGCCTGTCGGGCCAAGCCGGCGGGCGACCGCGGCGGCATTGGCATAGGCGATCCAAACGGTCAGGGCCACCGTCACGGCTGTCAGCGTGAAGGCGAGCGTATTCAGGACGATGTCGCTGATCTCTGAGGAACGCCGTTCCGCCGAAAGGGCGATGGAGGCGGCAATGGTACCAGGGCCGGTGGTGAGCGGCAGGGTGAGCGGGAAGAAGGCCATGCGCTCCACCGGGGCGGTATCCAGGGCAGCGGGGGCCTTTGCTTCGCGGCGCTGATTGTCGTCTTCCTCGTTCAGCATTTGCCAGCCGGCCACCGCGACCGTAAGCCCGCCCGCGATCCTGAGGGCTTCCAGGGAAATGCCGAAAAAGCCGAGGATCGGCGTGCCGAGGAAAAGCGCGGCCAACAGTACAATAAAGCTATTGATAGCGATGGACCGCGCGAGCCGCGCCCGTTCCTGTTCGGTCAGCCAGCGCGTCATGCCATGGAAGATCAGCGCCCCGGCAGGCGGGTTGATGATGCTGATCAGCGCCGAAAAGCCGAAAAGCCAGGCGGCGAACAATTCCCCGAAAATGGCGGAAGCGGTCATGGTACTGAAGGCGTTACTGGAAGACTGCGTCGCGCGTTAGCCTATTGCGCCCCGAGCCTGTGCACCGCATCCCAGGGCTTGCGGGTGGGCATGCCCAAAACAAGAGAACCCCGATGCGCATGACACGCAACGGGGTAAAAAAGCTGGGCCACCCAAATGGGCGGCCATGACAAACCCCAAAGGCGAAGCCGAAGCACCGCCAAAGGGTCAGTCCAATCAGCCGCGAGCGCGCGGGGCCGGAGCCGGGGCCGGCGCGGGGGCCGGAGCCGGAGCCGGAGCGGGCTCAGAGGCGCAGGCGGCGAGCAGGGCAGCCGGGGCCAGGATAGCGACAGCGGCAGCCTTGCGGAGCAGCGCCTTGCGGGTCATTTCTTTGGAATCGGTGTTCATGATGCACATCCAGATTGCTAGAGACTAGGAAACGGGCCACATAAGAATCAAATAATCGCAAGTTGTCAAACCCTTTTCTTGTGTGGAATGTGAAGTTTCAGGAGTTGGACGCGTGAAACGGTCTTGGGACAGGCGGAATTCGGATCCAGGGGGGCGGGTTGGGCCCCCTCCTGCGGGGATTTCGCGTCGTGCAAGCTTGGCGCATGGCGCGCTTGGCTTGGCCGCCATCCTCTCGGTCGCTGGTTGCGCAGCTTCCGAGACCGAGTCGCCCGGCCCTGTCGCTTTCCAACCCGAGGAGGATCTGGACAGGCTTCTCGACAATACTGATCCGGTTGTGGCGGGAGAGGCGCTGGATGGCCCCTTGCTGCACCGCTTTTACGCGCGGCGTGATTTTCAGCCGGTCTGGAACACGCGTGAGGCGCAGGCGAATGCCTTGAAGGCGGCGGTGTTCCGCGCGCGCGACCATGGCCTGGACCCGGATTTGTTCAAGGCCAATATGCTTTTGCGTCTGGGTAGCTTTCCCCCTCATCGCCGCGATTTGTTGCTTTCCCATGCGGTGCTGACCTATGCCGAGGCGCTGGCGCTGGGTGCCTTGCCGTCAAACCGGCGCAAGGATCGGGAAGCCTTGTCACCCGAACCGGTGGATGTGGCCGCCGTGCTCGATGAAGCGCTGGATGGCGGCGATCCGGTCGCGGCGATTGAGGCCCTGGCACCGCAGAGCGCAACCTATCTGGCCTTGCGCCAGGCACTGGAAAGAAACCGTTCGACCGGGCTTTTTCAACGAAATAATGCAAACCGGGTGCGGGTGATTGAAGCCAATCTTGAACGGCAACGCTGGCTGCCGCGGGAATTGCCGCCGGATCGGGTCTGGGTAAACGTGCCCGATCAGCAGCTTGTTCTGTATCGTGATGACCGCCCGGTGTTTGTCACGCGCGTCGTGGTGGGTGAGCCGACGGAGCGTAAGCAGAGCCCGGAATTCAACACCGTGATTGAATCCGCCCTGTTCAACCCGCCCTGGATCATTCCGCAGGATATTGTTGAAGCGGATATCCGCCCCATGCTGAGAAAGGACCCGCTTTACCTGGTCAAGAACAATATCACGCTACTGCCGAATGGCGACGCGAGGCAGGCGCCGGGCCCGCAGGCCGGGCTTGGTGCCGTGATGTTCGAAATGCCGAACCGCTTTGATGTTTACCTGCATGACACCCCGGATAAGGAAGCTTTTAGCCGCGATAATCGCCGGCTCAGCAATGGCTGTATCCGGGTTCATAATCCGTTGGAGTTCGCAGCCCTTTTGATGGATGAACCGGTGGAATTCATCCATCGGAAAGTGGCCGCCGGCGATACGGTCCGCAAATCGCTGCCTGAGCCCATGCCGGTTTTTGTGCTCTATCACACGGCCTTTCCCGCCGGTGGCCGGGATATTGAGATGCGCCCCGATTTTTATGGGCGGGATGAGGCACTTTGGCTGCGTCTGCAAAAAGGCGCACCCGAGCAAATTGCATCGACTCTTCATGAACCGACAGCCGGTGCCGCGCGATCATCGCCAGCGTCTCAAGCCGCCCGGCGCTCCGCCACGCCCGCCCCCGCAAGACCGACGATCACGCGGCGAAGCTGATCGGCGCCAACTGCCATTCCAGGAGATTTAACTGAAGCGTACCAAAAAATCGGATAATTCGATTTTTGGCCCGTGCCAAGGTTTCCCGAATGACATTGTCTCACCCCGGCGTATCGCAAAGATAGCGCCGCAGATGATAGGGTTGGGCGGCGAAGGCCGGGCAGAAAGATGCCACTACCGGTTCGAGCTTGTCATACAAGTCGCGGAATTCCGCGTTCAGGGCTTCAAGCCTTTCGCGAGCCGCCTCTGCCTCATTCGCCAAGCGATTGAGATCAATCGTCAGAATGCGGCCATCACGCACGACAAAGCGCCCGCCAATCATCACATGCCGAACGCCCGTGCCATCTTCCGTGTGCACAAGCTGATTGACCGTCCAATGATGCGGAATCCAATTCACTGAAGTACGATCCAGGAACACGATATCCGCCTTCATGCCTGGTGCGATGGCGCCGATATCCTTGAAGCCAAGCGCGCGGGCGGAACCACGTGTGGCGGCATCATAGACTTCCTCCACACTTGCCCAGCGGCGCGGATCCGGTGTCTGCACTTTTGACAGCATGGAGGCATAGCGCATTGCCTCATACATGTTCTGATTATCGGAACAATTCGCCCCATCCGTGCCGATCCCGACATTCACGCCCATGTCGCGCGCTTCGCGGAAGCGGAACATGCCATTGCCAAGGCGCATATTGCTGCCGGCATTATGGGCGAGTGATCCGCCCTTGTCGCGCATGATCTTGAGATCATCATCATCAAGCCAAATGGCATGTGCCGCCGTGAAATCCGCGCCGATCAGGCCAAGATCATCCATGTGCTGAAGAAGGGTTTTGCCATAGCGCCTGATCCCCGTGAGTGCCTGGACCTTGCTTTCACCAACATGGCTATGGATGCCAAGATTATGTTTGCGCGCCAAATCGCGGCAGCCGCACAGGAAGGCATCAGAACAATGATGCGGGATGGTGGGCGCAACCGCGGCGCGGATATCCTTGCTGTTCCAGCGCCAAGCGCTGATCGCCTCATCCATCGCGCCAAGCGTTCTCTCCCAGGCCGGCAAACGAAGCTTGTCAACACGCGTGCGCAAGGCATCGGGCAGGCTATCGTAAAGCCCTGGGATAGCCTCATAGACCGTACGGTCAGCCACCATGGGCGCAATCACGGCGCGCATGCCAATTTCAGCATAGGCTTCCGCAACCGCATCCAGGCCATCCTTGCTTGGGATCGGAACCTCTGCATACAAATCATAAGCCGCCGTGCAGCCCTTCAGCACCATCTCTGCCGCGATGATTTGCGCGGTCAGTTTCTTGTCCTGCAGGGAACGATTGCCACCAATCCAGGGCGCGGCTGCGAGCAGCAATTCAAGCGTCCATTTATCGCCCTGGCCGCGGGCGAGTCCGCCATGGCCATGGGTATGCGCATTGATCAGACCGGGGTGGATGATGTGCCCAGTGGCATCAATCACCTTTGCCTCCGGTGGCGCCGCAATGCCAAGGCCAACCGCCTTGATGACGCCATCCTGGATCAGCACATCGGTCGCTTCAGCACGCCGCCTGGCGGGATCAGCCAACATGGCGTTGCGGATGATGATGAAGCCAGGTTCGATTTCAGCCATAGAATACTCCGTTCAGCCTGCTGCCTTGTTGGTGCCTTCAACGCTGCTTGACCAGGGGAATAAAAGGCGTTCGGCCAGCGCGACTGCCTGGAAAAGCACAATCCCCATGATGGCGAGAACAACCACCGCACCGAATGCAAGCGGTGTGCGGAAAAACGCCATGGAAGTCTGGATCAGATAGCCGAGCCCGGCATCGGCGCCGACGAATTCCGCCACCACCGCCCCCACAACCGATAGTGCCGCCGCGACCTTGAGGCCGCCAAAGACAAACGGCACTGCAAAGGGCAGGCGAATGCGCAGCAATTCCTGGAAGCGGCCGGCACGGCAGGCGCGGCCGAGTTCAATCAATTCAGGCGGCACCGCCAGAAGTCCCGCAACGCTGCTGACCACCAATGGGAAAAACGCCACCAGGAAGGTCACGATAATGCGCGGCATTTCATTGGCACCAAGCGCCACAATCAGGATCGGCGCCAGGGCCACTTTCGGGATGGATTGCGTGATCACCAGCAGCGGATAGATCGCCGCCGAAATGGTGGGTGAGGAGGCGATCAGCATGGCAAGCGGCAGGCTGATGATGACCGAGGCAAAAAACCCCATCAGCACCGTCCCTAATGTTGCCATGCTATGCCCAAGCAAGTTCGGCCAAACCCCGATGCAGGCCTTCCAGATCGCGCTTGGGGCGGGCAGGATGAATTCCCTGATTTGGAAGATATGGACGCTGACCTCCCAAATCAGGAATAGCGCAATCGTCGCACCCCAGGCGGGCAGGCTTGCCAGCAGGCGTGCTTTGCGGTCAGGCTGCATCGGCGTCTCGTTTGCGGAAAATCAGGGCGCGGATGCGCGCGGCACAGCGCTGGAATTCGTCAGTGCCTTCCTGTTCGAAGGCGCGTGGGCGCGGCAGGCCAACCGGGATGATATCGGCAATGCGACCCGGGCGTGGCGACATGACCACAACGCGGTCCGCAAGCAGAATAGCCTCGGAAATCGAGTGCGTGACGAAAATCACCGCCATTTGCCGTGTGGACCAAAGCCGCAAAAGCTCCAGCGACATTTCCTCACGCGTCAGGGCATCCAGCGCACCGAAGGGCTCATCCATCAGCAGCACGCGCGGTTCCTGCAAAAGTGCGCGGCAAATCGCGACCCGTTGCTGCATGCCGCCGGAAAGCTCTCGCGGCAGTTTTGTCTCAAAACCATTAAGGCCAGCCGTCGCAAGCAACGCGCGCGCCTTGTCATCGGTTGTCGCATCATGTCGGTGCATGAGCCGCATAGGGAAGGTTACGTTGCGGAGGACATCAGCCCAAGGCAGCAATGTCGCCGCCTGAAAAACCATCGCGGTATCGGTGCGCGGTTCCGTCACCGGCGCCCCATCCAGGATCACCTGGCCTGAACTTGCCGGTACCAGCCCGGCAACCAGCCGAAGCAGCGTGGATTTCCCACAGCCCGAAGCGCCAACAATGGCGACAAATTCTCCTGGCGCGACATCAAGTGAGATATCGCGCAGCGCTTCCACGGCCGCGCCATCGCGGCCGCGGAAGGTCTTCTGAACGCCGCGAAGAGTGATCACGGAAGAAAGCGAAGATCAATCGCTTGGCGATAATCCCAGCTTGGCGAAAGTTCCAGGGATGTCGCCACTTGTTGCCAAGTAAAGGTGATACGGTCTTCTGCCTGCCTGCCAAGGCCCGTCTGCCGCTGATGGTCGTTGAAGACATAGCTCATGGTGGCACGAAGTGAGCCCTGGCAATCATCAAGCTCAACCTCTGGGTTGCGCTGGACATGCAGGCGGCAGGCCTGTTCCTGGTTTTCATTCGCCCAGGTCATGGCGGCAGCGGCACCACGGAGAAAACGGCGTACCAGATCAGGATTGCGCTGTATCACCTCATCTGTTGTCATCAGCGTTGTGGAATAAATCGCAAAACCTGTTTCCACGAAGGGCAGAACGACAATTTCCTCACCCGCGCGCCGGGCCGCCTTGTTCTGATAGTAATGATGGATGGCAAAAAACGGCGCCGCTTCAACGCGCTTGGTGATCATCAGCGCGGCCATGGCCGACGCATCGGTATTCACCCATTGAATGCGTTCAGGGTTGATCCCAACACGCCGCGCCACCTCCGGGAAGTAAAGCCGATGGCTATTGCCGGGCGTTATGGCAATCCGCTTGCCATCCAATTGCTGGAAGCTGGTGATGCCGGAAGACCGCAGCACGAACATGGAATGCGGCGAATGGGTATAGACCTGCATGATGCTGCGCACCGGCGTATTCTGCCGGGCCCGCGATGCAAGAACCGCGCTGATATCAGCCACGCCGAACGGCGCTGCGCCCGCGGCCACCTTGCTGACGGTATCACCCGAGCCATAGCCCCTGGTCAACGAAAGCTCGATCCCCTGTTCCCGCCAGGCTCCACGTGCCGCGCCTGAAAAATAGGCAGCATGTTCGCCGGTTGGAATCCAATCGAGCATTAGCAACACACGATCTTGCGCGCGTGCGGGGAGGGTTGAAAGGCAGAAAAGCGCAAACAACAACCCCGCAATGGTTCTGATAACCATCCTCGGTCTCCTGCGTTTGAGTGGCTGACTGGCCTTCCCTGAAGAAACGTTAGGGCAGGGGGGGCGGGTCGGCAAGAGCACCCTCAGCCGGGCCGCGCCAATCGTCGCAAGCAATGGTGGTTTGGGGTGAATCGCGGCGCCAGATACCAAAGTTCGAGCGGCCTCTCGACCCCCATGGGAACCAGCGCAGATTATCGCGTTTCTTTATTGCCAAAAGAACCTGACCGACCATCACATCATCAAGATGCGCAAAGCCATCCACACAACGCTTGCCAAAGTTCAGGAAAGCGTCTTTGCGATACGCCCGGGCTGAGCCTGCGCAGACGGCGTGCGCCTCATCCCCCCAATTCAGGCCGCCGCGCAACCCACCCTGCTGTCTGTTCATAAGCCTGCGCGATGCGGAGCAGCACGGCTTCCCCATAATTCCGCCCGATCAATTGCAGCCCCAAGGGCAGGCCGGTAGCGCCAAAGCCGCAAGGCAGCGCCAGCCCTGGATGGCCGGTGGCGTTGAAAGGGCCGGTGATGGGGTGGGATTTGCGGAAGGGTCCTTCATCCACATCCACCACACGCGGTGCGGCGGTTGGGTTGCCCGCGCATAGAATCGCATCACAACCGGCCAGCACCGCATCCACTTCAGCCGTGATGATGCGCCGCAGCCGCTGCGCCTGCACATATTCTCCGCCGGTGACGAAAGCGCCCATCATCAGGCGTTCGCGTGTGACACGGCCATAATCCTGCGGGCGGGTGCGCAGCAACTCACCATGAATGGCAAAACCTTCCGCCAGCAGGATGGTTTGAATGCAGGCATCCATGCGCTGCTTGCTCGGCAGCATAACATCAACAATCTTCGCACCCAGCGCACGCCATTGCTCGGCCGCCGCATCCACCGCGGCCATGACTTCGGCATCCACACCCGCTTCGATGTCGTAAGCACGCGCGCGCCCGATCGTGAGGCCGGCCACACCCTTGCGCAAATCGGCGCTGTAATCCGGCACGGCTTCCCGCGCCGAGCCCGGATCGCCCGGATCATACCCAGCCAGCACCTGCATCGCCAAAGCGCAATCTTCTACCGAGCGCGTCAGCGGCCCCGCATGATCCAGCGTGAAGGAAAGCGGCACCACACCGCGCCGGCTGATCACGCCATAGGTGGCCTTCATCCCAACCACGCCACAGAAGGTGGCAGGCAGGCGGATCGAACCGCCCGTGTCACTCCCCATGGCAAGCCCGACCATGCCAGAGGCCACCGCAACGCCAGAACCGCTGCTCGACCCGCCGGCGAAATGCGCGGCGTTCCAGGGGTTCTTCGCATTGGGGAAGGGCAGCACATCGGTGGGGCCGCCGCGGGCGAATTCATGCGTCGAAAGCTTGCCGAGCAGCACCATGCCGGCGGCTTCCAGCTTCGCGGTGGTGGCAGCATCTTCGCGCGCCACATTGTCAATCAGCAGTTTGGAATGCGCGGTGGTGCGCACCCCGGCCACATCGTAAATATCCTTGAGTGCATAGGGGATCCCATGCAGCGGCCCGCGCTTTTTGCCGGCCTTGATCTCAGCCTCGGCCGCCGCTGCCGCGCGTCGCGCGCGATCCGCCGTGATGGTGATGAAGGCATTCAGCTTCGGATCAAGCGCTGCAATGCGCGCCAGCGCTGCTTCTGTCAGCGCCACGGGTGAAAGCGTGCCAGCGGCAATGCCAGCCGAGGCTTCCGCGAGGGAGGGTATCGGCCCGCTCATCTTGGACCTGCCGGCTGGGTCAGCGCGAAGGCGGGTTCAGTCGCCAGCGGCATCGGTTCATTCAGCAGCTTCCGCATTTCCAACCAGGCGCGAAAGCCTTCCATCATCGCGGCACGCCGTTCCGGTGGCACAACCACACCGGCGCGCGCCAGCGCCATATCGAATTCGGCTTCGGGATCGGGTTCAGGCATCGGGCTCTCCCAAAACGGGCTTCATTGCCCTGAAGCGTCCCCCGCCAACCCGCAAGCGTCAAGCACGAAAAAGGGCGCCGGCTTGTGACCGGCGCCCCTTCAAAATCCCTGGAACGCAACCTCAGCCGAGGTCGAAGCGATCCAGCATCATCACCTTGTTCCAGGCAGCGACGAAATCCTTCACGAATTTCGCCTGGTTGTCGTCCTGCGCGTAAACTTCAGACAAGGCGCGCAATTCGCTGTTGGAACCGAACACCAGATCAACGCGCGTCGCGGTCCATTTCACATTGCCGGTGGTGCGGTCACGACCTTCGAAGATATCGGCGGAATCAGACACTGCCTTCCACACCGTGCCCATATCCAGCACATTGACGAAGAAGTCATTCGTCAGCTGGCCCGGACGCTTGGTGAAGACGCCATGCTGCGCCTGGCCAACATTGGCATTCAGCGCGCGCATGCCGCCCACCAGCACGGTCATTTCCGGCGCGGTCAGCGTCAGCAGCTGCGCCTTATCCACCAGCTGTTCTTCCGCCTTCACCGTATAGGCAAGCTTGCGGTAATTGCGGAAACCATCCGCTTCCGGCTCCAGCACCGAGAAGCTTTCCGCATCGGTCTGCGCGGCGGTGGCGTCCGTGCGGCCCGGCGTGAAGGGCACCGTGACGGCATGGCCAGCAGCCTTCGCCGCCGCTTCCACCGCAGCGCAGCCACCCAGCACGATCAGATCGGCGAGCGAGACCTGCTTGCCGTCCTTCGCCGCGCCATTGAAGGCCTTTTGCACGCCTTCCAGCGCCGCCAGCACTTTCGCGAGTTGCCCCGGCTGATTGGCTTCCCAATCCTTCTGGGGCGCCAGGCGAATGCGCGCGCCATTGGCGCCACCACGACGGTCCGAACCACGGAAGGTGGAAGCGGAAGCCCAGGCGGTTGCCACCAATTCGGACACCGAAAGCCCTGTCGCCAGGATTTGCGCCTTCAGCGCCGCGATATCGGCGGCATCCACCAGCTTATGCGTCACCGGCGGCACGGGGTCCTGCCAGATCAGATCTTCCTTCGGCACATCGGTGCCGAGGTAACGCACCTTCGGCCCCATATCGCGATGCGTCAGCTTGAACCAGGCGCGCGCGAAGGCATCGGCGAACTTGTCTGGATTCTTCAAGAAGCTATGCGAAATCGGCCCATAGGCGGGGTCGAGCTTCATCGCCATATCCGCCGTGGTCATGATCGGCGCATGGCGCTTCTTGGGATCATGCGCATCAGGCACGGCATCAGCCAAGGCGCCATTGGCGGGGATCCACTGATGCGCACCAGCGGGGCTTTTCGTCAGCACCCAATCATGGTTCAGCAGGTTCTCGAAATAGTTATTGTCCCACTTGGTCGGGTTGGTGGTCCAAGCGCCTTCGATACCGCTGGTGATGGCATCGCCACCCATGCCGGTGCCGAAGCTGCTCTTCCAGCCAAAGCCCATCTGTTCCAGCGGCGCGGCTTCCGGTTCCGGGCCAACATGGCTTGCGGGGCCGGCGCCATGGCACTTGCCGAAGGTATGGCCACCGGCCACCAGCGCCACGGTTTCTTCGTCATTCATCGCCATGCGCGCGAAGGTTTCGCGAATATCGCGGCCAGAGGCGAGCGGGTCCGGCTTGCCATTCGGGCCTTCCGGGTTGACGTAAATCAGCCCCATCTGCACGGCAGCGAGCGGGTTTTCCAGAATGCGGTCGCCGGTGTAGCGCTTGTCATCCAGCCAGGTTTCTTCAGTGCCCCAGTAGATATCCTGTTCCGGTTCCCAGATATCCACGCGCCCACCGCCAAAGCCAAACGGCTTCAGGCCCATGGATTCAATGGCGCAATTGCCGGCCAGGATGAACAGATCGGCCCAGGAAATTTTGTTGCCGTATTTCTGCTTCACCGGCCACAACAGGCGGCGTGCCTTGTCCAGATTGCCGTTATCGGGCCAGGAATTTTCCGGCGCGAAGCGATGCGCGCCGGTGGAGGCACCACCACGGCCATCGGCGGTGCGATAGGTGCCGGCAGCATGCCAGGCCATACGCACAAAGAAGGGCCCGTAATGCCCGTAATCCGCCGGCCACCAGGGCTGAGACACCGTCATCAGCGCGAAAATGTCATTCTTCAGCGCCTGCAGGTCGAGTTTCTTGAAAGCTTCGGCATAGCTGAAGCCTGCATCCATCGGGTTGGACTTGGCGGATTGCTGGCTCAGGATGCGCAGGTTGAGCTGATTGGGCCACCAATCATTATTGGCCCGCGTGCTGAACCGCGCCGCAGTTGGCTTGCCATGCATCACCGGGCATTTGCCCATGCTTTGATTTCCGTCCATCTCTCTCTCCGCTACTGGCTATGGTTCGGGCCAAAGCCCGTCCCGCTGATATGGCGCCGAAGCCGGCCCTTCACAGACCCCCTCTGGCACTCTGCCGGAGTGACTAAGCCAGCCCCGGCAAGCTGTCCAACTCATAATTTTGAAGTTTTTAATTCACCCGATGGATCATCCCTCAACTGAGCGTCTGGCCGCCATCTACCACCAGCGTCTGCCCAGTGATCCAGCAGGCCAAGGGGGATGCCAGGAACAGCGCCGCATTGGCCACTTCTTCCGGCGTGCCGTAGCGGCCGAAGGGGATGCTGGCCAGGATCCGCCCGTAAAGCGTGGGGTCGGTCGTTTTGCGTTCTTCCCACATGCCGCCCGGGAATTCGATAGAACCGGGCGCGATGGCATTCACGCGAATCCCATCCTTGGCGAGGCCCGCCGCCTGCGATGCCGTATAATTGATCACCAGCGCCTTCACCGCCGCATAGGCCGGCGTGCGGACCGAAGGCCCAAGCCCGGAGATGGAGGTGGTATTCACAATGCACCCCTTGGCCGCCTTCAGGAACGGGAGTGCTGCGCGGGAGGCACGCACCGTCGCCATCACATCCACATCCAGGCTTTTCTGCCAGCCTTCTTCCGTATCCGCCATGCCAAAGCCCGAGGCATTATTCACCAGCACATCCACGCCGCCGAGCGCGGCAGCGGCGGCGGCCACCCAGGCTTCGATTTGCGCCTGATTGGCGAGGTCCGCCGGCATGGCATGGGCCTGCACGCCATGGGCGGCGATCTCGGCCCGCGTTGCCTCAAGCCCGGCAGCGCCCCGCGCGCAGATGGAAACCGCAGCCCCGCCGGCAGCGAAGCCCAGCGCGATGGAACGCCCAATGCCGCGGCTGCCGCCCGCGACCAAAACCTTCTTGCCGGTGAAATCGAATGTCATGGGGTGTGTCTCTCCTGGTTGGGGGCCATTCTCCGGCCTTCGTGCCGCCGCGCCAAGGGGGCAATTGCGCGCGCCCGGCAAATGGCGGATTTAGCGGACCGTCACTTCGGGTTGGATCAGCTTGGTTCAGGCGCTCTTCATTCACCAGAATTTCCCCGGCCAGTATCGCCATTTGGCGCCGGTGATCGCCGCGCGTCCCGGCGCGCGCGTGATTGGCCTTGGGGAGCGGGAGAATATCGCGCTGCCCGGTGTCACCCATATCCGCTACCCGGAACCGCAGGGCGCGGGCGAGAAGACGCATCATTATCTGCGCGGCATGGAAGCCGCCGTGCGGCGTGCGCAGGCCGTCGCGCGGGCCTTGGTTGATTTGCGCAACAAGGGCTTCCGCCCGGATATCATCTGCTGCCATCCGGGCTGGGGGGAAGGCATGTTCCTGCCCGATATCTTCCCCGATGCAAAGCTGCTGCACTATTGCGAATTCCACTTCACCACCGCAGGCGGCGATGTGGGTTTCAACCCGGCGCATCAGGTGGAATTGGATGAAGCCGCGCGCACGCGCATGTTGAACCTACCGCAAGCCCCGGCGCTTGAGGCGATGGATTGGGGTGTCAGCCCCACGCATTTCCAGCGTGGCCGCTACCCGGAGGTTTTCCGCCGCAAAATCTCTGTCGTGCATGAAGGCGTGAATAGCGACGTGGCCACACCAATTGGCGCGCATCATTTGAAATTGCCCAATGGCAGCGTGATCACGCGCGGTGATGAGGTGATTACCTATGTCTCCCGCAATCTGGAACCCTATCGTGGCTTTGATGTTTTCATGCGCGCCCTGCCGGAAATCCTGGCACGCCGCCCGCAAGCGCAAGTGGTGCTGGTCGGCGGCGAGGCGCGTGGCTATGGCGAAAAACCCAAGGATGGCCGCCCCTGGCGCACACATCTGCTGGAAGAATTGGGCGACAAGCTTGATTTAAGCCGGCTGCATTTCACCGGCCGCATTCCGCACCCGGCCTTGCTCGCGCTATTTCGCATCACGCGCGCGCATGTCTATCTGACTTATCCCTATGTTCTGTCCTGGTCCATGATTGAGGCCATGGGGTGCGAGGCTTTGGTGATCGGCTCGGCGACACCGCCCGTGCAGGAAGTGATTGAACATGGCGTGAATGGGTTGCTGGTGCCGTTTTATGACACGGCGGCGCTGGCCGAAACTGTAGTGCAGGCTTTGGCCAACCCGGATCGCTATGAGCCGATCCGCAAGGCCGCGCGAAGGACCTTGCTTGAACGTTATGACCTGCAAACCATCTGCCTGCCGCAACAGATCAAGCTGTTTGATGCGGTGCTGGAAGGCAGGTCCGGCGATAGCGTGATCCCGGTGGCGTAACGCTACCTTGCCAACGCCGCGCGTAGGGAATCCAGCACATCATCCATCGCGCGCTGATAGCCAGGCCCATCCAGATAGCCATCCATCGCGCCGGTGCGGTCCAAAAATGTTTTCCAGGCCGGCGCCTGCATGCCCTGGCGGAAGCGATCATGCAGGCTGGTGTAAATCTCATCCGGCAGGCCCGCCGGCGCATTCAGCCCCTTCATGTTTTCGATCACCACATCAAAGCCCAATTCGCGTAAGGTCGGCACATCGGGGTAGCCCGGAATGCGCGCAGCGGAGGCCACCGCCAGCGGGCGGATTTCGCCGGCATTGGCAAGCCCCGCCATTTCTTCCGGCGCGAGGACGGCCAATTCCACCGTATTCGCCATCAGCGCCTGCAAGCTTGGCGCACCGCCGGTGAAGGGCACATGCAGCAATTCGATATTCGCCGCGCGGGAGAGCAACACAAACACCGCGTGATAAATCGAACCCTGGCCGGAGGAGGCATGCGGAATGGCTCCCGGTGCGCGCTTGGCAGCCTCAATCACGCTTTGCAAATCAGCAAAACGCCCGCCGCGCCGCGCCACGATCAGCAGCGGTTGGCGCGTGATGCGAATAATGGCGCGGAAGGATTTTTTGGGATCATAGGGAAGCTCCCGAAAGGCAGGGAGCGCGATGCTCTCACTCCCGCCGCCGACCAGCAGATTGAGACCATCCGGCGCCATGCCCGCCACTTGCTGCGCGGCAATCGCCCCGCCCGCGCCGGGGCGGTTCATCACCACAATCGGGGTCGGGAAAAAGCGCGAAGAAGCCTCGGCAATCGCGCGCGCCGCCAAATCCGCCCCGCCGCCTGGCGCGAAGCCAACAATCAATTGAATGGGCCGCGATGGTTCCCAAGCCCGCGCTGGTGCGCCGCTGCCCAAAGCGGCCAAGCCGGCTGCGCCAGTGATGATGTGCCTGCGAGATAGCATGTCGGTCTTTCCCCCGTTTCAGCTTGCGTCAAACACACCCCTTCGGCAAGGATGATGTCATGCCTGGATCACAGACATCCAAATCAAGCTGGTGGAAGATATTTCTTGGCCAGTCGCCACCCGTACCGCCCGGCGGATGGACGCGAGAGAGTGTCCGCGAATATTGGCGGCAGAAGATTGCAACATTACCGCAAGAAGCGCCCTTGTCGCATGCGGCCTTGGCGGAGTTGCTTAGGACACGCGAATCGTTTCGAAATTGGTATATCTCGCGGCAACGTCCAGGGGCGGTGGGGCAGGCGGCACCCGAGGCATTCTTTATCAATCTGTTGTTGGTAGCCTCTATTTCTTTTTTTGTTGTGTTTTTTCCATTGGCTTGGTTATTTTTCGCGGCCTTTCCCCATTTTCAGGATTTCTACCCGTTTTTTTCCTGTCTGATGACACGCTTTGCTCAGCTGGAAAATCCACGTTTAACAGGATGCCTTTTCGTTGTGGTGCGCTCGCGATAGCTACGGATTTGGCGTTTGTTACATCCATGTTGGCACCCGCACTACTGACTGGATTTTTTTTGCGAAGGGGCGCCCAAAATACTTTTTGGTTTAGCCAGAAGACAAAGTTATTCATTCAAAATGGAGGAATTTTCTCGACTCTTCTGATTGGGTTATTTGCATTAACTTGTGTCGTATGGATTCCAAAATATTTTCTTCTCGATCAGCGCTTGATTGAATTCATCATATTACCAATGGTTGCCATTTCGGTTGGATTTAGCTTGTGGATCCTCCATCTGGTCTGGCATTGCATTAAGGCAGGCTGCGCCATCATTTTCTTCAATCTAACTGGCCGCTTTCCATTATGGTTGGAGGATCTCTCGCCATAAAGTGAACGCAGCCACTACACCTGCGCGTGCCAGCCACATTCCCGCAACGCCCCTTCCATATGCGCCGGCGGCGGCGCTTCCGCCTGCAAGGGTGGCTCCAACGGCAGCGCAATGGCCCGCGCCAGCAAATGCAATCCGCCGGCCCCGCCCGCGCCGTAAAGGCCATCACCCAAAATCGGCCAGCCCATCGCCGCGCAATGCACGCGCAATTGATGCGTGCGTCCGGTCTCAGGGGCCAATTCCAGCCAGGCCATGTCAGCACCACGCCCCAGGCAGCGCCAGCGTGTGAGCGATGCCAGCCCATCCGCATGGGCTTCCATCCGCCACCCCTGTGCACGAGAGCTGATCTTGCGAATGGGCAAGGCAATCTCGCCCGCATCCTCAGCCGGGCCGCCCTGCACCACCGCCCAATAGGTCTTCGCCGCCAGCCCCTTGGCGAAAATGGCGCCAAGCGCCGCCAAGGCCGGCTTTGTGCGCCCCAGCACCAGGCAGCCCGCCGTATCCTGATCCAGCCGATGCGCGGGCTGCGGCAGATGGCGCCTGCCCATTTGCAACGCGGGCAACCAATCTTCCACCGAGGCACTGGCGCGCGGCCCGCGATGTGTCGCAAGCCCAGCCGGCTTGTTCAGCACCAGCGCATCATCGCGCAGCAGCAGAATGCGGGACGCGATTTCAGATGGCACTTGGCCAAGACGGTCCTGCCGTGACAGGCTATGGCCCATCATGGCCGCACCCCTTCCCCCGCCGCGTGTTGTCTGCCTTGGCAATGTCGTCGCCGATCATGTGTTTCGGGTGGAGGATATACCCCAACCGCCCGCGAAAATCGCCGCCCGATCCTATGTGCTGAATGCCGGCGGCATGGCGGCCAATGCGGCGATTGCCGTCACGCGCCTCGGTGGCCGCGCGGATTTCTGGGGCCGTGTGGGCGATGATTTGAACGCGCCCTTGCTCGCTGCCGCTTTGGAAGCCGATGGCGTGGGCACCGCCGGCCTCAAGCGCGTGGCGGGCGGGCGGAGCCCGGTTTCCGCCGTGCTGGTGGACCGCCATGGGGAGCGCACCATCATCGGCTTTCGCGGCGCTGATCTGGGCATAGACCCTGGCTGGCTGCCCTTGGAAACCCTTGCTGGCGCCGGCGCGCTTTGTTGCGATCCGCGCTGGCCCGAAGGTGTCGCCGCAGCAGCCACCGAGGCACGGCGCCTTGGCGTGCCCGTGGTGCTGGATGGCGAGAAGAGCGAAACGCGCATTCTGGTGGATTTGGTGCCGCGCGTGGATCACGCGATTTTCTCTGTCACCGGCTTGCAGAATTTCGCGCCTGGTTGCGCGCCTGAAGAAGGGCTGCGCCGCGCCTTGGCCTCAGGCCCCATCAAGCTCGCCGCCGTGACGCGGGGGGAGAAAGGCACGCTGTGGCTGGTGCCAGGCATGGCAGCGCCACAGGAAGTCCCGGCCTTTCCGGTAGAGGCCACCAATACCACCGGCGCGGGCGATGTGTTCCATGGCGCCTATGCCCTGGCGATGGCGGAAGGCATGCCGATTGAAGCCGCGCTGCGTTTTGCTTCAGCGGCGGGCGCTTTGCGCGCACGCGACGGCACCACGCCCTATCGCCCGATGGTGGAGGCGATGTTGGCGGGCGATTAGCCTATCAGGGTTTCGCCCAAGCAATCGCCGCCCGCGCCAGCGCATCAATCGTATCCGCGACAGGAAACGGCAGCGCCGGCCCCGCCGCGATGCCAAGCGGTATTTCCGTACACCCCAGCACCACGGCCTTCGCACCACGCGCCATCAGGCTGCGCGCCACTTCCGCGAGTGGTTCATAGGATTCCACAAGTTTGTTTGCCTTCACCGCCGTGATCGCCGGCGTGACGCGGCTTTGCATCTCGGCATCGCTCGGCGTCAGGCATTCATAGCCAAGCCCATCCAGCCTTTGCTGATAAAGTCGCATCGCGAGTGTGCCCGCCGTGCCCATCACGCCAATGCGCCCGCCGGCAACGCCAAGGCGCTGCAACTCCGCGCCCGCGGCATCCACAATATGCAGAATGGGGAGCTTGGTCGCAGCACGCATGCCGTCATACCAGCCATGCGCAGTGTTGCAGGGAATCGCGATGGCGCCGCACCCGGCGGCTTCCAGCCCACGAATGCCGCGCACCAGCGCCGGCAAGGGGTCTTCCCCGCCCGCAACCCGCGCCGCGGTGCGATCCGGCACGCGCGGATCAGACCACAGCATGGTCGGGATATGGTCCTGATCACGCTCCGCCTGTGTCAGCAGCGTGAGGCGCTGCATGAACCATGCACTCGCCAGCGGCCCCATGCCGCCCAAAACGCCCAGAATTCTTGCATCAGCCACCGCAAACATCCCCTAACCACGTCCCCATGGGGTGACGCCTAAGCCACACAGTTCTATGCCACGCCCGTTGAGGACGGCACAGCGCCGCGTAGGACAAAAATGACGTATTTGAACGATCCGCTTTGGCTCGGCGCCTTGGCCTTGGCCATGGCGGCGACGGGCCTGATTTCCGGCACGCTCGCGGGCTTGCTTGGCGTGGGTGGCGGCATCGTGATTGTGCCGCTGCTGTTCAATGTCTTCCCGCTCTTTGGCATTCCTGAGGCGGTGCAGATGAAGGTGGCGGTGGCGACCTCACTCGCCACCATTATCCCAACCTCCATCCAATCAGCGCGCAAGCATCGCGCGACGGGGGCGATGGATATGGCGCTGGTGCGTTCCATCTGGCCGAGCATGTTGGCCGGCGTGGTGGTGGGCACGCTGCTCGCGGTTTATGTGCGGGGTGAGGGGCAGACTGCGATTTTTGCCCTGGTTGCCCTGCTGGTTGCCTTCAACATGGGCTTCACCGGCTTGGACTTCAAATTGACCGATCGCGTGCCGGAAGGCGCGCCGCGCGCGGCACTCGGGCTCGGCATTGGTTCGGTCAGCGCCATGATGGGGATTGGCGGCGGCACGCTTGGCGTGCCTTTACTGTCCTTGCTGGGCTACCCCATCCGCGCCGCAGTCGCGACCGCATCAGCCTTTGGCGTGATTATTGCCATCCCCGCCACCATCGGCCTCATCTGGGGCGGATGGGCCGATCCGCGCGTGCCGCCCTTCTCGCTTGGCTATGTCAGCCTGATCGGCTTTGCGCTGATTGCGCCCACGTCAATCATCGCAACCCCTTGGGGCGTGAAGCTTGCGCATAGCATCCCGCCCTTGGTGCTGAAGCGCGCCTTTGCGGTGTTCCTGGCGATCACGAGTGCGCGGATGTTTTGGTCAATTTTTACGTGAGGCAAGCTGCATCAGCTTTGCCCCGAGCATTTCCCCAAGGCGCTGATCCATCTCCTCTGCGGAGATGAACCTACCCGCCCGCCGTTGCGTGAGCAGTTCCGTGAGCGCGGCGCGTTCCGATGGCTCGTTTTTAATCTGCTGTCCCATCAATTTGTGCCCCCGCTGCAACACCGGTCTTAACCTTGAAAAACCCCGCAGCCTCAACGCGCGGCACGAAAATCCTCCACCCGATACCCCTGCGCAAACAAAAGCGCGCGCAAATCCGCGTGATCCACCCGCGCCCGCGCGGCTGCCGCCACCACGGGCTTGGCCTTGAAGGCAACGCCAAGCCCGGCGGCGCCGAGCATGTCCAGATCATTCGCGCCATCGCCCACCGCGAGGCTCGCCGCCAGATCAATCCCTTCTTCCGCTGCCAGGCGCTTCAGCGTAACCAGCTTGGCATTGCGCCCCAGAATGGGCTCACCCACCTGGCCGGTCAGGCGGCCGCCCTCATGCAGCAGGGTATTGGAGTAATGTTCATGAAAGCCGAGCCGTTCCGCGACCCGGCCCGTGAAAAAGGTGAAACCACCGGAAACCAGGGCGCAGCGCGCGCCATGGGCGCGCATGGTCGCTACCAATTCCTCGGCGCCTGGCATCAGCGCGGTGCTGGCCCAGGTGCGATCCAAAGCTTCCAGCGCCAGGCCCTTCAGCATGCCAACGCGTTCCCGGAGCGCGCCTTCGAAATCCAACTCGCCATTCATGGCGCGGCGCGTGATGGCCGAGATTTCGTCCTTGAGCCCAGCCTCCCCCGCCAGCTCATCCAGCGTCTCACTGGTGACCATGGTGCTGTCCATATCGGCGATCAGCAGGCGCTTGCGCCGCCCGGCTGCCTCCTGCGCAATGGCATCCACCGGGCTGCCTGCCAGCGCCGCTCGCGCCGTGCGATCAGCGACATCCAAAGGCAGGCCGGCGAAGGGGATATCGGCGGCCTCATGCGCGGCAAGCGGCGTGGCGGCGCCAAGCTCAGCGCCAGCATCGCGCAGCGCAGTGGCAACCTTGGCCTGATGTTCCGGGGCAAGCGCGCCGCGCGGCGCGATCAGGGTCAAAACCTTTTCCATATCCGGCCTATGCCTGTGCCATGAAGGAGTTTCAACCTCTCGCTTTATTCGTGGTTGGCCCCACCGCCTCGGGCAAATCCGCCCTTGCGCTGGCCATCGCCGAACGCCTCGGCGGCGCCATCATCAACGCCGATAGCATGCAGCTTTATCGGGAACTCCACGTCATCACCGCGCGCCCCAGCGCCGCGGATGAGGCCCGCGTGCCACATCTGCTTTACGGCGTGCGCGTAGCCGCCGAGGCCGCGTCTGTTGCCTGGTGGCGCGATGCCGCGCTCAAGGCCATGGGGGAAGTCCACGCTGCAGGGCGGCTGCCGATCATTTGCGGCGGCACCGGCATGTATTGCGCGGCCCTGACGCAAGGCCTCGCCGCCATTCCGCCCATCCCCGCACCGGCGCGGGAAGAAGCCCGCCGGCTTTTGGCCGAGGAAGGTCCCGCCGCCCTGCATGCGCGGCTCGCGGCCGAAGACCCAGCCTCCGCCGCGCGGCTCCGCCCCACTGACAGCCAGCGCCTCGCCCGCGCTTGGGAGGTCTGGCGCGGCACCGGGCGCGGCATTGCTGCTTGGCAGGCGGAGGCCAGCGCGAGCCCCGCCCCTTGGCGCTTCGCCGCCATTCTGCTGGAGCCGCCACGGGCGGAACTGCGCGCGGCCATTGCCCGGCGTTGGGCGGCGATGATCCAGGCCGGCGCGGTTGAGGAAGTGCGCGCCCTATTGGCCCAAGGGCTCGATCCCAGCCTGCCCGCCATGCGCGCCCATGGCGTGCCGGAAATCTCCGCCATGCTGGCCGGGAAGCTGACGGCAGAAGAAGCCTCTGCCCGCGCCATCCTCGCGACCGGGCAATACACCAAGCGGCAAGCCACCTGGTTCCGCCACCATGAACTGGCCCCGCCCGAGCGCACCTATATCATAAATGCGCGATTTGAAGATTTGGCGCAATTTTCGGAAAGTGAATCAGCCAAATTTTTCGCATTTCTTGATTTTATCCGTTGACGCCCCCTGGCCGAGGGTCTAAGAGCGCCCCCTCGCCGGCCCCGATCCCTCGGGGCCGGCCGCTTTTCATGAAGGAAGTCACCCATGTCCGCCGCGACCCAAGCCCCGCCCGCCTCTGACGCCCTGACCATGTCGGGTGCCGAGGTCGTATTGCGCGCGCTGAAGGATAACGGCGTTGAGGTGATCTTCGGCTATCCCGGCGGCGCGGTGCTGCCGATCTATGACGCGATTTTCCAGCAGAACGCCATTCGCCACATTCTGGTGCGCCATGAACAGGCGGCGGTCCATGCGGCGGAAGGCTATGCGCGTTCCACTGGGAAGGTTGGCGTGGTGCTGGTCACCTCTGGCCCCGGTGCGACCAATGCCGTGACGGGCCTCGTGGATGCGCTGATGGATTCCATCCCGGTGATCTGCCTGACCGGGCAGGTGCCAACCCATCTGATCGGCAATGATGCCTTCCAGGAAGCCGATACCACCGGCATCACCCGCCCCGCGACCAAGCATAATTATCTGGTCAAGAAATCCGAAGACCTGTCACGCGTGATGCATGAGGCGTTTTACGTCGCGAAATCCGGCCGCCCCGGGCCGGTGGTGATTGATCTGCCGAAAGATATCCTGATCAACAAGGCGCCGTATCGGGAAGCGACCACGCAGACCCATCGTTCCTATCGCCCGCGTACGGAACCCGATGCCAAGGGCATTCACGATGCGGTGCGCCTGTTGAAGCGCGCGCGGCGGCCGATTGTCTATGCCGGTGGCGGCGTGATCAATGCGGGGCCGGAAGCATCGCGCCTGTTGCGTGAGTTTGTCCGCATGACCGGCATGCCCTGCACCAATACGCTGATGGGGCTTGGCGCCTATCCGGCGGAAGACCCGCAATTCCTGGGCATGCTTGGCATGCACGGCACTTATGAAGCCAATCTGGCGATGCATGGCTGCGATGTCATGTTCAATATCGGCGCGCGTTTCGATGACCGTGTGACGGGCAGACTCAATGCCTTCTCACCTGGGTCTAAGAAGATCCATGCGGATATTGATCCGTCTTCGATCAACAAGAATGTCGCGGTGGATGTACCGATTGTGGGCGATGCGCGCGCCGTGCTCGCCGCCATGATCGAAGCCTGGAAGGCGGATGAAGCGCCCCAGGACAAGCCCGCGCTTGCCGCCTGGTGGCGCCAGATTGACGAATGGCGCGGCAAGCAATGCCTGGCCTATCGCCAGGAAAGCAAGATCATCAAGCCGCAGCATGCGGTGAAGCGGCTTTATGAGATCACGCGCGAATTGGGGCGTGAGACCTTCATCACCACCGAAGTTGGTCAGCACCAGATGTGGGCGGCGCAATATTTCGGCTTTGACAAGCCCAATCGCTGGATGACCTCGGGCGGGCTTGGCACCATGGGCTATGGGCTGCCGGCGGCGATGGGTGTCCAGATCGCGCATCCGGATGCGCTGGTGATTGATATCGCTGGTGAGGCTTCGATCCTGATGAATATTCAGGAAATGGGCACGCTTGCGCAATATCGCCTGCCGGTGAAGGTCTTTATTCTGAATAATGAATATATGGGCATGGTGCGCCAATGGCAGGAATTGCTGCATGGTGGCCGCTATTCCGAAAGCTATTCGGCATCGCTGCCGGATTTCGTGAAGCTTGCCGAAAGCTTCCACGCAGTTGGCATGCGCGCGGAAGGCATTGATGATCTTGACCGCGTGATCCGGGAAATGATCGCGATAGACAAGCCCGTGATTGCCGATATCGCCGTTGCCAAGGACGAAAACTGCTTTCCCATGATCCCATCAGGGGCGGCGCATAATGAAATGATCCTGGCCCCGGGGCAGGAAGGTGGCGTCGCCGGCGTTACCGATGAAGGCAAGGTCCTGGTCTGAGGAGCGCTGACATGTCTGATCTGAAAAACGGCCAACGCGCCGCGACCATTGCCGTGCTTGTTGAAAATGAAGCGGGCGTGCTGGCGCGCGTCATCGGCCTGTTTTCTGGCCGCGGCTATAATATTGATAGCCTGACCGTGGCGCCAGTGGATGAAACCGGACGGATTTCGCGCATCACGGTCGTCACCAGCGGCACGGATATGGTGATTGAACAAATCAAGGCACAATTGGATCGGCTTGTGCCGGTGCATAAGGTTTCCGACCTCACCATCGAAGGCCCGCATCTGACGCGCGAATTGGCGCTGATCAAGGTGGTGGGCCGCGGCGAGAACCGCATGGAAGTGCTGCGTCTGGCGGACGCTTTCCGCGCACGCGTGGTGGATGCCACAACCGAAAGCTTCGTCCTTGAGATGACCGGCAATGGCGATAAGATTGATGCCTTCGTGGCTTTGATGCGCCCGATTGGCCTTGCCGAGGTATCGCGCACCGGTGCGGTTGCCATTGCACGCGGGCCGCGCGGGATCATGGATTAGGTGCATGTCACAGGCCCTGCCCAAAAGCTACAACAAGGGCAAGGCCATCGCATGGGCCCTTTATGATTGGGCCAATAGCGGCTTTCCGACGGTGGTTTCCACCTTCGTTATCGCCGCCTATTTCACGCAAGGCATTGCGCATGATCCCGTGACCGGCCAGTCGCAATGGGGCTGGATGCAGACATGTGCTGCCTTCGCCATTGCGCTGCTCTCACCGCTGCTTGGGGCCATTGCCGATCAGGGGCGGCGCCGACGGGCGATGTTGACGCTCTGCACGCTTGCGACCGCGATCTTCACCGCGCTGATCTGGTTTGCGCGCCCCGATCCTTCAGATGCGGTTTATGCGCTGATCTGCATTGGCATCGCGACCGTCGCCTTTGAACTTGGCACGGTTTTCTACAATGCCATGCTGCCCGGCCTGGTGCCGGAGGAACGCATGGGCCGGCTTTCCGGATTGGCCTGGGGGCTTGGCTATGCGGGCGGGCTTGCTTGCCTGCTGCTGGCGCTGGTGTTGTTCATTCAGCCTGATCCTTCGCCCTTCGGGCTTGATCGTGGTGCGGCGGAGCATGTGCGCGCCTCGGCCGTTTTGGTCGCGGTTTGGATATTGGTGTTCGGCTGGCCGGTATTGGTCGCCTTGCCTGACCCCAAGGGCGTGCGGCCAAGGTTGGGCGATGCGCTTGCGGCGGGCTTGCATGAAATGGGCAATCTGCTGCGTGGCTTGCCGCGGCGCCCCGCCATGGCGCGGTTTCTGATTGCGCGGCTGTTTTACACCGATGGTCTGAATACGCTTTTTGCCTTTGGCGCCATTTACGCCGCCGGCGTCCATGGCATGACCATTCAGGAAATCCTCTATTTCGGCATTGCCATGAATGTGACGGCGGGTCTGGGTGCCGCCGGATTTGGACTGATCGAGGATCGTTTAGGCGCCAAGGCTACGGTGTTGATCGCACTCGGCGCCATGATTGTGCTCGGCGCCTTTCTGCTGCTGAGCAATGACAAGACCGTGTTCTGGATCCTGGCCATGGCGCTTGGGCTTTTCATGGGGCCTGCCCAGGCGGCATCGCGCACCCTGATGGCCCATATGGCCCCCCCGGATGAGGTTGCGGCGCATTTCGGGCTTTTTGCGCTTTCCGGGCGTGCCACAGGGTTTCTGGGCCCCGCGGCGGTCGCCTTGGTCACGGCGGTTAGCGACAGCCAGGCCTGGGGCCTTGCGACCGTGCTGGGTTTTCTGGTGCTCGGCGCCGTCATCCTGGCGCCCTTGCGCGTTGTTCGGCATAGCTAAGGCACCTGCCCTTCTGCCATAGTCCCGCCGTGGAGGCGTGCGATCACTCATTCATGGCAGAGGATGAATCTGAGACCGCCTGGGCGGCACTGAAGGCTTTGGCGGCCAGGCCTGATGCTGCGGCCATTCGCCCGCTTTTCGCCACCGATCCTGATCGCTTCGCGCGCTTTTCGCGCCAAGCCGGCGATATCCTGCTCGATTTTTCCAAAACCGCGCTGTCGGATGCGGTGCTTGCGGCTTTGCTTGCCCTTGCCGAAGCGCGTGATGTCGCCGGCTTCCGCGCGCGGCTTTTTGCGGGTGCGGCGGTGAATGCAACCGAAGGCCGCGCCGCGCTGCATATGGCGCTGCGCGCCGCGCCCGAAGATGAATTCCGCGCGGGTACTGAAGATGTCATGCCTGAAGTGCTCGCGGTGCGCGCGCGCATGGAAGAATTCACGCGTGCGATACATGAAGGGCGCATCCTGACCGCCAAGGGTGAAGGCTTCACCGATGTGCTGAATATCGGCATTGGCGGGTCTGATCTTGGCCCGGCCATGGTGGCGCGCGCCTTGTGGACTCCTGATGCACCGCTGCGCGGGCATTATCTGGCGAATGTGGATGGCCATGCCTGGGCGGAGATGCAAGCGAAGCTCGATCCCGCGCGCACGCTGGTGCTGGTTGCCTCCAAAACCTTCACCACGCAAGAAACCATGGCCAATGCCGCGCTGACGCGCGATTGGTTGCGCGCTGCCTTGGGTGAGGCAGGCGCTTCCCAGCATATGGCGGCCCTTTCCACCAATCTTGCCGCGACCGGTGCTTTCGGCATTTTGCCTGATCGTGTCTTTGGTTTTCGCGATTGGGTCGGCGGGCGGTTTTCGCTCTGGAGTGCGATTGGGCTGTCACTCGCGCTGGCGCTTGGCTGGGATGCTTTCGCGCGGCTGCTGGCTGGCGCACGCGTGATGGATCAGCATTTCCGAGACGCCCCACTCGACGAAAACCTGCCAGTGCTGCTGGCGCTGGTGGAAGTCTGGCATGTGAATGGCTTGGGTTATCCGAGCCGCGCCGTGCTGGCCTATGATGAACGCCTGGCGCGCCTGCCCGCGCATTTGCAGCAGGTGGAAATGGAAAGCCTCGGCAAGCGAGTGGCGCTTTCTGGGGCACCCTTGCAGCGTGCATCTGGTCCTGTGGTGTTTGGTGAACCAGGCACCAATGCGCAGCATTCCTTCATGCAATTGCTGCATCAGGGCACCACGCCTGTGCCGGTGGATTTCATTCTGGTGGCGCGGCCTGATCACGCCCATGCCAATAGCCATCGCAAGCTTCTCGCCAATGGTCTGGCGCAAGCCGAGGCGCTGCTGATGGGCAAGGATGAAGCGGCTGTCGTCGCCGAAATGCGCAAGGCCGGCGCGGCAGAGGCCGAAATCACGCGCCTTTTGCCACATCGCGTTTTCCCTGGTGATCGGCCAAGTGTGACGATGCTGCTACCGCAACTTGATGCCTTCACCCTTGGCCAATTGGTCGCCCTTTATGAACACAAGGTCGCAGTGCTTGGCGCGCTGTGGGGGATCAATCCCTTTGATCAATGGGGGGTGGAGCTTGGCAAGCAACTCGCCAACGTCATCCTGCCGGAACTGAGCGCCGGCGTCGCGCAAAAGCCGCATGATGCGTCAACCGCCGGGCTGATCAGCAAGCTCGCGGCGCTATGGCCGGAAGGTCGCGCATGACCGCGCCTTATATCCAAGCACTTGCCAGCGATGGCGCGCATCGCTTCAGCAAGCAGCCGGCGCAAAGCCTGACACTTCTGGCCGGGCTTGGCGTTGAAGGCGATGCGCATGCTGGTGTGACGGTGAAGCACCGCTCCCGCGTCGCGCGCGATCCATCGCAGCCCAATCTGCGCCAGCTGCATTTGCTGCATGCAGAAATCTTCGAAGAACTCGCCCCCCAGGGTTTTGCACTGAAGGCCGGTGACATTGGTGAGAATGTGACAACGCGCGGCCTTGATCTGCTCGGGCTTGGTACCGGCACGCGGCTTTGCCTGGGGACAGAAGCGGTCGTGGAAATCACCGGGCTCCGCAATCCCTGCGCGCAGCTTGATCATTTCCAGGCAGGGTTGATGGCGGCGATGCTCGGGCGCGATGAAGCGGGCGGGCTGATCCGCAAATCCGGCGTCATGGCGATTGTGCTGCAAGGTGGCGTGCTGCGCCTGGGTGATCCGATCATCGTGATCCCGCCCGCCGGTCCGCATCGGCCTTTGCAGCCGGTGTGACACCCCTCAAAACAGTGATGCGCCCCGGCGGTAAGGCCGGGGCGCATCAGCGAAGACAGGGCCGGGTGAGTTTGGGGCAGGTCAGGCCCTGATCCGCTATGCCTAAATTTGGGACGCTAATATTGCTGGCAAAAGGCACTGGGCATGCCAAAGTGCAACGAACAGCAACCGGCAGCGCGCCCGATACATTTCGCAACATGGGCTGATGAATTACGCAATGAAAACACGCATGTAACAGGGCATGGAAAACGCACCTCATATCCTGATCGTTGATGATGATCGCGAAATCCGCGATCTGCTCTCGCGCTTCCTGGAAAAACAGGGATTGCGCGTGAGTGCTGCACGCGATGCGCGTGAAGCCCGCAAGCTTTGGCCGCTGGGGCGCTATCATCTTGTGGTGCTTGATCTCATGATGCCGGGGGAGCCTGGGCTTGATTTCGCGCGCTGGCTCCGCACGCAATCCGATGTGCCGATCGTGATTCTGACCGCGATGGGGGAGGAAACCGATCGCATCGTGGGGCTTGAACTCGGCGCTGATGATTATTTGGCAAAGCCCTTCAACCCGCGCGAATTGCTGGCGCGCATCCGCGCCGTTTTGCGCCGTGCGTCTGGCGATGGCACGGCCGCCAAGGAACCGCCCGCCAAGGTGATCAGGTTTTCCGGCTGGACCTTGGAACCCTCCCGCCGGCGCTTGCTCAACCCTGATGGGGTCGAAGTACCGCTGACCGGGGGCGAATATGAATTGCTGCTGGTGCTGCTGGATCGGCCCAATCGCGTGCTGACGCGCGATATGCTGATGGATTTGCTGCGCGGGCGGCAGGCCGGGCCTTATGACCGCGCGATTGATGTCGCTGTATCGCGGCTGCGGCGCCGGCTGGAAGATGATGGCCGCAACCCTGCCTTGATCAAGACCGTGCGCGGTGGCGGCTATGTGCTGGCCACCACGGTGGATCGTGGCTGAAGCAGCCCCTGTCGCCGCGCCCCCGCGGCGGCGCTGGTGGCCTGGCAGCCTGGGTGGGCGCACCGCCGTTGCGCTGATTGTCGCACTCATGCTGGTGCAAGCGGCGGGGCTGACCATCCATGCCCTGGATCGCGTGGATTTGCAGCGTTTTGTCCAGGCACGGGAAATCGCCGGGCGCAGCCTTGGCGCTTGGCGCGCGGCAGTGCTGACCGCACCGGATCGCCGCGCGCAAATCATCGCCGATCTTGATCTGCCCGAAGGCCTCACGGTGGATTTGGATTTGGCGCCGATTGTGCGCGTGGGCGCGCCGCCGGTCTCGCCCCATATCCTCAGGCTGTTTCGCCTGGATTTGCTGTCTTCCGGCCCGCCAAGGTTGCGCCCGCGCGAAATTCGCATTGCGGAATTGGGCTCGGCCGGCTTTGCCGCATCGCTCCGCCTGCCGGATGGGCCTTGGCTTAATCTCCGGGCGTCCCTGCCCACGCCGCGGCCATGGCATTCGGATACTTTCCTTGCGGCCTTCCTGGGTATGACACTGGCCGCGGTATTGCTGATCCTTTGGGCGGTGGCGCGGCTCATGCGCCCGGTGCGGCTTTTGGCGGAGGCAGCAAATCGGCTCGGGCGCGATGTGAATGCGCCGCCCTTGTCCGAAAATGGTCCGACCGAGGTCGCCACCGCCGCCCGCGCCTTCAATGAAATGGCCGCGCGCATCCGGCTTTTTGTGGCAGACCGCACGCAAATGCTGGCCGCGATTGGGCACGATCTGCGCACACCGATCACGCGGCTGAAACTGCGCGCCGAATTCATGGAAGATGATGAACAGCGCCGCAAAATGCTCGCCGATCTGGATGAGATGGAAGCGATGATCGGCGCCACCCTTGCCTTTGCGCGGGATGATGCGGCGACAGAGCCTGCGACGCAGATGGATATCGCGGCACTTTGCCGCACGGTCGCTGATGAAGCGAGTGACGCGCATCCCGATCAGGCGGAAAAGATCAGCTATGAGGGCCCGGACAAGCTAGTGATCCGCGCCAAACCCTTGGCCTTGAAGCGCGCCATCGCCAATCTGGTTGCGAATGCGCTCAATTATGGTGGTGCTGCGCGGCTTGTTTTGGCGCAAGACGTTGCAGGCCAAGTACGCCTCTCCATCGCTGATGACGGCCCGGGTATTCCGGAAGCGGAGCTGGAGGCGGTCTTCACCCCCTTCCGCCGGCTGGAAGCCAGCCGCAATCGCGAAACCGGCGGCACCGGGCTTGGGCTCACCATCGCGCGCAATATCCTGCGCGGCCATGGCGGCGATGTGGTGCTGCAAAACCGTCCAGAGGGCGGCTTGATGGCGGTGGCGAGCTTGCCGGTTTAGCGCCTTCAGTAGCGAAGGCTGATCGAGAGCCTTGTCGTTTGCCCCACAGCAACCGTGAATTTATTGGCCTCGAAGGTCGGTGCCGACATTCTTGGCATCACGTTATTGCTGACGCCAACACCTTCGGTGGGCATGCCAAGGAAATTCGTGTCAGCCCGCCCATTACCATTGGTGTCATGCACCACGGCTATGGCATAGGTTCCTGGTGGCACATTATTAAAGACGCAAAGCGCCGCGCCGGCTGCCGGTGTCACGCGCAGTATCCTGACGCCGGGCTTGTCCGATTCCAGCGGAAACCCAGCCGCTGAGGAGAATAATGCGCAACCCACCATGCCTTGCGCATTCGAAACTCCAGAGACCACGGCTTCAATCCTGCCACCGGATGAGGCGGATGCCGTAGCGGCGATGCCGACCATGGCGCAGGCAAGCAGCAGCGAAATATGGTGCGGGGTTGTCATGGGGATGCTTCCTTTCTTGCAGTTCATCATTGATTTGATCATTGATTTCTGCCACTGTGCTTCAACATCGCGGCGCTCAGCAGGGCCGTGAACGTCCGCGGGGAAAGCCGGATCATCTGCGCCGAAAGCCAATTCATGCTTCCCACAATGCTGGACGGACCAGAAGCATCGAGCGCCTTCAGGCAAGCCCCGACCGCTGCTTCAATCGTCATCGGGTTTCGGAAAATTGATGTCCGGCGCACATCAGCGCCCATGGCATTGATGAAGGGCGTCTCGACCGGGCCTGGGCAAACCGCCGCAACACGCAAGCCGCGATCACGATACTCGGCCCATAAGGCTTCCGAGAAGGACAGGACAAATGCCTTTGTCGCGCCATAGCTGCTCATGAAGGGGGTGGGCTGGAAAGCCGCCGTTGAAGCGATATTGAGGATGGTGCCTTTACGAGACAATAATTCGGGCACGAATAGCCGCGTCAATTCTGCCAGTGCGACGATATTCAGTTGCAAGGTTTGGCTCAGACGCTCCATGGGCTCGGCCTCGAAGGGGCCGTAATTGCCAGTGCCGGCATTATTGATCAGCGTATCCACCGGCAGGTCCAAGCTACGGACCGCTGCATGCAGCTTTTGGGCGGCGCCAGCTTCCGTAAGGTCCATCGGCAGCACATGCGCAACGCCGCCGGCCTGCCTGAGGCGCGCGGCCAGTGCGTCAAGCCGCGGCGCGGATCGCGCCACCAAGACCACCTGCACCCCCCGCGCCGCCAGTGCTTCCGCCAAACCGGCCCCGATACCTGATGAGGCGCCTGTGATGACCGCCACTTGTCGTTTCATGGCTGCTCCTTTCCGGGGGGGCGCGCAGGGGTTTCGAGATGGCCGTCATCAAAGCCCGATGCCGCGCGCCATCAGGGCGGCGAAGATCGGCAGGGCGATCAGAAGCCCCGCCTGAAGCAGTACCCAGCGGCGCGTCGTTGCGATTTCGGCGGGGGGCGGTGCGCTGCCTTCCGCCCGCGCCAGACGGCGCCAGCGGATGAAGGTCATGGTTGGCCTGATGGAGACCAAGGAGATCAGCAGGAATAACCCTAGCTTCAGCCAGAACACAGGGTTTTCGAGGTAAAAGCCACTCCCCCGCGCCCCCCAAAAAACCCGCGCAAGCCCAAAGCTGAGCACTGCCCCGGCGACCAGGCCATAAGCGAGGTCAATGCGCGCCAAGATTTCGGCGGAGCGACCATCAGCCCGCAGGGATAGCAGAGCAAGCTCTGCCGCCAGGCAGCCGACCAATATCAGAATGCCCAGATGGTGCAGTACCGCCAGCAGCAGATCGAGCGTGAGAGGCATCGGTAATCTCCATCTCCTGAGTCAAACGCAGCAAATGTATGCAACGTATACATTTGAGTAAATGATGAGAGTGGACATTGTCAACATTAAAATCTAAGAGGCGCTCCGGTGGATCGACGAATGAAAAAACCCTATCATCACGGGAACTTGCGGGCGGCCCTGTTGGAAGCAGCGCGCGCGCGCCTGGCCGAAGGGGCTGAGGCAACGCTCAGCCTGCGGGATCTGGCCGAGCGCGTTGGCGTCAGCGTCAATGCCACCTATCGGCATTTCAAAAACAAGGAAGCCTTGCTTATGGAATTGGCTGCGGAGGGCTTCGACGCCTTGCGCGCGCATATGCTTGGGGCCGTGGCGCAACTTGGCGGCGCCGACGCCATCGAAAGGCTGCGCGCGACCGGAGAGGCCTATGTCCATTTTGCGCAGCACGACCCGGCCCTTTTCCAACTCATGTTCGGGCGGGAAGGACGCTTCGCGGAATATGAGCGCTTCCGCCACTCCGCCGCAGCGGCCTTTGCCGTGGTGGTTGGATGCGTCGCTGCGGTTCAGCAGGTGGCGATGGATGAACCCACCGCGACCAAGGCGGCCATGGCGGCCTGGTCCCTGGTGCATGGTTTCGCTATTTTGAGCCTTGGCGGTTATCTGGAAGCGCTACCGGAAGCGCTTCGCCCCAGCGTGCGAGAAGTTGTGAAAATGCTGGAAGTAAGTCTGGCCTGAGCAACGAAAAGCGGCTTATGCCATCACGCGCTGCTCAGGCACGTCACCCGCCCAGCAAACGCTTCAACTTCAACACAGCACTATCGGGCGTAGTCAGCACGGGCTTGCCGGTGGCTTGCTCCACCAAAGCCTTGGCGCGCGCCAGGCTGAATTGGCCAAGGGCGATGGCGTCACAATCCGCCAAATCCCGCGCCGCTTCCGCCGCCAGCCGATCATGCGTCGCCAAATCACCCGCATCCAAGGCGGCCAGCGCACCGTCGGCGAGTTTCGGCACCACGGTGATGCCCGGCGGGAATTCAGGGATCATGGATGGGATGGTGCCGGCGAAAGTCACCAGCAGGCCGATGCGCTTGCCCTTGGTGATCGCTTCTTCGATCATCGCCTCATTCGGCTTCAGTACCGGCATCGGCGCCAAATCCTGCGCGCAGGCTTCAATGCAGGGGCCGAAGGCGGAACAGGTGAACAGGATGCCATCCGCCCCGGTGCCGGCAGCATAACGCGCCAGGGTCAAAAAACGTTCCGTCATGCGGGGCGTGAGCTTGCCCTCCCGCGCCAGATCGGCGGAAAGGCTGTCATCCAGCAGATTCATCAATGTCTGGCCGGGCCAAAGCCGCGCGAAGGCGGCTTCAATCGGCGGCGGCGAATGGCGCAGCGCATGGATCAGGGCAAGGCGCATGGAAGACCCTTTCGAATGAAATCAGGCGGTCGCGGGCTGGGTGCGCGGGCCGTCACGCATCGGCATATGGATCACGGCGGCGAAGACCGCAGCCAGAATGCCTATCACCCACATCAGATCATAAGACCCGGTGCGGTCGAAAATGATCCCGCCCAGGAAGGCGCCGGTGAAGCCGCCAATCTGATGGCTGACAAAGACCATACCGAATATGGTCGCGAGCCAGCGCAAGCCCCAATTGCGCGCACATAGCGCAAGACTTGGCGGCACGGTGGAAAGCCAGAGCAGCCCCATCATGGCCGAGAAAATCAGCACGGTTGCGGTGGTTTTCTCCGATAACAAAAACACCGTCATCAGCACGGCGCGCGCGGCGAAAATTCCGACCAGCAATTCGCGCCGCTTCCAGCGTTGCGACAATTCACCCGCAGCCAATGAACCAATGATGTTGAACAGCCCAATCATGGAAATGGCACCAGCGCCGACATAAAGCGGCAGGCCGCAGCTATGCACAAAGCCCGGCAGATGCACGGTCAGGAAGGACACATGCAGCCCGCAAACAAAATTGCCAGAAGACAGGTACCAAAAGCTCGGGTCACGCAAGGCTCGGCCCATGGCGGACCGCGCGGTTTCATTATCCGCAGCCACACCTGGTGTCGCTGCCGGCTGCTTATCAGCCAGCGGCAGAGCAAGTGGGATCATGAAAAGTGTCGCAATCGCCATGGCGAATAGCGCGCCCTGCCAGCCGAAGCCCTGAATGGCGAAACCCGCCAGCGGCACGACCAGAAACTGCCCAGCCGAGGAGCCCGCCGTGCCAAGCCCGGTGGCGCGCCCGCGCATTTCCGGCGGCAACATGCGCGTGAGACTCGCGATAATAGTCGGCATGCCAGCGGCCGAGACCGCCATGCCCATCACGAAACCGGCGAAGAAGGTGAAGGGCAGCACGGAATCCGACAGCGCCATGCCCAATATGCCGATGCAGTAAAGCGCGGCACCGCCCATCACCACGCGCCGACCACCGAAGCGGTCCGCAAGCTGGCCCATGAAGGGCTGGCTGATCCCATTGATCAGCACTTGGAGCCCGATGGCAAAGGCGAAGTCCCGCGCCGCCCAGCCATGCTCGGCGGTCATGGGGGCGAGGAACAGGCCAAAAGACTGCCGCAAGCCCATGGCGAGCATGGCGCCGCCAACGGCGCAGGTAATCACCAGGACAACGGGAATGGCCAGGGAGCGGGCAGGGGTCGCGGAAGACATTGACCCATAGTGACATTCTGCGCCGCCCCCGCGCAACCCACGGCTTCACGGTTGACGGCGCCGGGCGGGCGGGCCTATCTCAGCGCCGTTGGTGGCGGCCATAGCTCAGTTGGTAGAGCGCCAGGTTGTGGTCTTGGATGTCACGGGTTCGAGTCCCGTTGGTCGCCCCAGCTTTCCCCCTTTCCTTCCGGTTTGCGTCTTGCCCCAATTGCGGCAGGATGGCCGCCTTCATCGGGGAGAAATCCATGAATATCACCTTGAATGGGCGCGCCACGCTCATCACCGGCGGGTCCAAGGGCCTTGGGCTTGCCATGGCCAAGACATTTGCTGAATCGGGCGGGCATGTCGCGATTGTGGCGCGTGGGGCAGAGAGCCTGGCGAAGGCTGAAGCCGAAATCCGCGCCGCCGCCCCCACCGCCAAGGTGGCTGCCATTGCCGCCGATATCCGCACCGCGGAGGGCTGCGAAGCCGCCTATGCGGCGGCGGTGAAAGGGCTCGGTCAGGTGGATATCCTGATCAATAATGCCGGCACATCCCAGCGCGGCGGCTTCCTCGAGGTATCCGATGCGCTTTGGCAAGATGATCTGGACCTAAAGCTTTTCGCCGCCATCCGCCTTTGCCGGCTGGCGCTGCCCGCCATGCGGGACCGCAAATGGGGCCGCATCATCAATGTGCTGAATATCGGCGCCAAGGCGCCCTTGGCGGGGTCCACGCCGACTTCGGTATCGCGCGCTGCCGGCATGGCGCTGACCAAGGCGATGGCGAGCGAATTCGCGCCCCATAATGTGCTGGTGAATGCCATGCTGGTCGGCATTATCGAAAGCGACCAATGGGTGCGCCGACATGCTGCCGAAAAGCGCAACATCACCTGGGAAGATTGGAAGGCCGAACAGGGCAAGGCCGTGCCGCTCGGGCGTATCGGCAAGGCCGAGGAATTCGCGGCCATGGCGCTGCTGCTGGCCAGCGAACAGGGCGGCTTCATCAGCGGCACCGCGATCAATGTGGATGGCGGCAAAAGCCCAGTGGTCTGACCGACAGACAGGATGAAACACAAGCTGGGGAGGCGGTCCGGAACTTGTTCCTGGTCAAGCCTCTGCCAGGATTTTTGCATGCGCCGGGGGCGGGTGGCATAAGCGCGCTGTGCGAATTCTCTACCACCTCCCCCTCTCACCCTATTCTCGCAAGGTGCGCCTGGCGCTTGCGGAAAAGCGCATTCCTTTTGATCTGAGGGTCGAAAGGGTCTGGGAAAGGCGAGAGGAGTTCCTGGCCATCAACCCCGCCTGCACAGTGCCTGTGCTGCAGGAAGAAAATGGCTTTTGCATCATCGATTCCTACGCCATTTGCGAATATCTGGATGAAGCCTATCCGGATATGCCGCTGCTTGGGCGTTCACTCGGCGAAAGGGCTGAAATCCGGCGCCTGGTGGCGTGGTTTGACGGCAAGTTCCATTTCGAAGTTGGGCGGAACCTGCTGTTCGAAAAACAGATGAAGCAGTTGATGGGCCGCGGCAATCCGGATGCCGGGGCCATTCGCGCCGGCTATGCCAATTTGCGCCCGCATCTGGATTATCTCGGCTGGCTCGCGGAAACCCGGCCCTGGCTTGGGGGGAATGCGCTGTCCCTGGCCGATTTGACCGCCGCAGCGCATCTTTCGGCGCTGGATTATTTGGGGGATGTGGATTGGGCGCTGAATGACGCGACCAAGGATTGGTATGCGCGGGTGAAGTCCCGCCCATCCTTCCGGCCCCTGCTGCAAGACCGCGTCAGCGGCCTGATCCCCCCCGAACACTATGCCGATCTGGATTTTTGACGCTTTTCACTTGAATATAAGAAAAATCTAATCTATTTGAGCCGGGTCTGACGCAAGGAGCCCCGGCATGAATGCGCAATCCATTTCCGCCCGTGAGGCTGCTGACCTGATCGCCTCCGGTGAGGCCGTGCTGGTGGATATTCGCGAAGCCGATGAACGGGCGCGGAGCCATGTGCCTGGGTCTGCCCATGCGCCGGTGTCTCGGTTGGGGAGTGCCGCGCTTGGCATCGCACCGGGGGCCACCGTGATCTTCCATTGCCAATCGGGCAGCCGTACGGCGCAGAATGCGGGCGTGCTTGCCGCTGCCGCGCCGGGGTGCCGCGTGTTACTGGTGGAAGGCGGGATTGGCGCGCTGAGTGCTGCCGGTGTGAAGATTGCGGAAGATAAGCGCGCGCCGATGCCCATCATGCGGCAGGTACAGATCACGGCGGGTAGCCTGGTGCTGCTGGGTGCCGTGCTGGGCGCCTTGATTGACCCGCGCTTTCACGCGCTTTCCGCCTTTGTCGGCGCGGGTCTGGTGTTTGCCGGCATCATGGGGCTTTGCCCCATGGCGAATTTGCTCGCGCTGATGCCGTGGAATCGGCGCGTGGCTTAATCTACCTTGGCGCCGGATGCGCGGATCAGTGGCGCGAAGGCGGCTTCATTATCGGCGCGGAATTTCACGAATTCCTCCGGTGTTGTGTACCAGGTGGTCGCGCCATTTTCGAAAAAGCGCCGCTTGATGTCATCGGTCTCCAGCGACTGCTTGGTGAGTTCATTGATGCGCCGGATCAGCGCCGGGGAAATCCCGGCCGGCGCACATACCCCGCCCCAGGAATTGATTTCAAACCCCGGTAGGAATTCCGCCATGGTTGGAATTTCCGGCGCTTGCGGGCTGCGCTGTGCGCCAGTCACCGCCAAGGCGCGCACCTTGCCATCTCGCGCCAGGGCGAGTGCTTGCGGAATATTGTCGAAAATCATGTGAACGCGCCCGCCGGCCAGATCAATATGCGCGGGCGCCGCACCACGATACGGCACATGCAGCATATCCACGCCGGCCATGAATTTGAACATCTCGCCCGAAAGGTGAACCGTCGTGCCCGACCCGGAAGATGCGAAAGCATATTTGCCAGGATTGGCCTTCAGCAAAGCGATCAATTCGGGGACAGTACGCGCAGGTACGTCGTTATTGACGACCAGCATATTCGGCAATTGCCATAGGCCAGAGATCAGCGCGATGTCACGCGCGGGATTGTAATTGAGCCGCGTATAAAGCGTCGGCGAAATCGCGAGTGGCGCGACAGAGGCAAGCCCGATGGTATTGCCATCCGGCGTGGAGCGCGCAATCGCCTCTGTGCCGACATTACCACCGGATCCGGAACGGTTTTCGACGACGAATTGCTGGCCGGTCATCTCGCTCATTTTGATGCACCAGATGCGGGACAGGATATCTGTGCCGCCGCCCGGTGGGAAAAGCCCAATGAAGCGAATGGGCCCGCTTGGCCAATTGCCTTGCGCGCTGACAAGAGCGGGTGCTGCGAGCAGCCCCGCGCCAAGCCCCAAAGTGGTGCGGCGGGTGATAGTATTTTTCATGGTGATCCTCCCGTTATTCACGTGAAGCATATCGCATTGGCTTTGGCTTGTGCAGAGCGCGTCACGGCTATTCCACCACCGCGCCCGCAGCGCGGATCAGGGGGGCGAAGCTTTCCTCATTGGCGCGACGGAATTGTGCCAAATCCTGCGGCGATACCCACCAGACTTCCGCTGCCGCTTCCTCATACCGGCGGCGCACATCGGGGCTCTCCACCGCCTGCCGGCCAAGTTCGGCGATGCGCGCAACAATGGCGGGCGGAATGCCGGCCGGGCCGCAAACCCCACCCCAGGAAGTCACCGCATAGCCCGACAGGAATTCGCCAATGGTGGGAATTTGCGGCGCTTGCGGGCTGCGCTGCGGGCCCGTCACGCCAAGCGCCTTCACCTTGCCTTCGCGAAAGGCGCGTACCGCTTCCGGGATATTGCCGAACATCATATCCACGCGCCCGGCCAGCAGATCAATCTGCGCCGGCGCACCGCCGCGATAGGGGATATGGAGGATATCCACCTCCGCCATTTGCTTGAATAATTCTCCGGAAAGATGAAGCGTGGTGCCCGCGCCGGAGCTTGCGAAGGTAAAGCGCCCAGGATTCTCGCGCGCCTGGCGGATCAGTTCAGGCACGGTATTGGCTGGGAAATCGAGCCGCGTGATCAGCAGATTCGGCAATTGCCAGAGCCCGCAAATATACGAAAAATCCCGAGCCACATCGAAGGGCAGGCGCCGATAGAGTGTTGGCGCGATGGAAAGCGACGCGACCGAGGCAAGCCCAATCGTATTGCCATCCGGTGCGGCGCGCGCAATCGCTTCCGTCCCGACATTGCCGCCAGAGCCCGAGCGGTTTTCCACCACAAAGGGGTGCCCGGTGATTTCCGCCATGCGGTTGCACCAGATGCGTGAGAGCAGATCGGTGGAACCGCCCGCTGGAAAGGTGACGATGAAACGAATGGGCCCGGTTGGCCAAAGTGACTGCCCCAAGGCTGGCGCGGCCAGCAGCGTGGCCCCCAACCCCAAGGTAGTGCGACGCGTTGTTCCTGACATGCTTCCTCTCCCCTTTTTGCCCTTGTGGGGCTGATTTTCCCCCATGGCAGGGCGGGAAGGGCGGGCGCGTCAAGGGGAAAGCGACCGCCCCAAAAAAGAATGGCCCGAAAACCGTAAGGTTTCCGGGCCAAGTCAACAGGGAGGCTTCACGTCTGGGAGACGAGGGATCAAGAGACCCCTTCCGAACAACGTCGGATGGCCAGTTTATAGCCGCTCTCGCTCTGGTTGTGGTTCCCGTTCTCGACTACACGGCCATGCGTTGGATGCATAGCTCAGCCCTAGTCTGTAATATTCTGTCACACCGCGCCGGTGAGTTCCGCCACCAGAAAGTCCCGAAACACCGCTACACGCTTGGAATGCCTCATTTCTTCCGGATAGACGAAATAAGCCTCAATCTTCGGCCCCTTCACGCCTGGCAGCACCTGGACGAAATCATCCAGCTCCGCCCCAATGTAATCGGGCAGTGCCGCCAACCCCAAGCCACTACGGACCGCCTGCACCATGCCGGGCATGGAATTGAGCTCCACCGCCGCGCGCCTGGCCGTGCCGGGGCGGCGGCCGACCTCGGCTAGCCAATTGATGTTGTCAATCGGCGGTTGATAATCGCCATAGATGATCAGCCGATGCGCATCCAAATCCTCGGGCCGTTGCGGAATGCCGATGGTCTTCAGATAGGAAGCGGCACCACAAATCCGCCAACCAAAACTGGCGATATGGCGCTGAATCAATTCGGGTTGACGTGGCGCATGCATGCGAATGGCGACATCAGCTTCGCGCATGGCGATATCCAGATCCGAATCATCCAATAGCAGCGTCACGCTGATTTCGGGATGGATATCGAGCAGCTTCTTCAAACGTGGCGCCAACCAGGTACTGCCAAAGCCAATGGTGGACGTGACCTTGAGCCGCCCTGCCGGACGCTCTCGGCTTTCCGTCAACATGGTCTCGGTCATCGCGAGTTTCGCGAAAACCTCGCGCACGGTGCGGTTCAGGGTTTCGCCCTGTTCGGTCAGGATCAGGCCGCGCGCATGGCGATGAAATAGCGGCACATTCAGCGCTTCTTCCAATGCCTGGATTTGCCGTGATACCGCAGATTGGCTGAGGTTCAGTGTCTCACCCGCATGGGTGAAGGACCCGGCCTCCGCCACTGCATGAAAAATACGCAGCTTGTCCCAATCCGTTGGCATCAGGCTGCCGCCGCGTGGCCTGCTTCCAGGGCGGCGAGGTATTTTTCTGCTTCAAGCGCTGCCATGCAACCCGTACCGGCGGCGGTGACGGCCTGGCGATAAATCTTGTCCTGCACGTCGCCGGCAGCGAAGACGCCAGGGATAGAGGTACGCGTGCTGCCGGGTGTGGTTTCGATATAGCCTTCCGCGTCCATGCCGATCTGGCCTTGGAAAAGCGCGGTTGCGGGCGAATGGCCGATGGCGACGAAAACGCCATCCACCTTCAATTCGCGCGCCTCACCCGTGATGCGATCACGCAGCGCCAAGCCGCGCGCCACCGGCATGCGGCCCGATGTATCGGCCAGCACTTCTTCCGTCAGCGTATTCCACATAATCGAAACATTCGGCTTGGCGAAAAGCCGCTGTTGCAGGATTTTCTCAGACCGCAAGGAATCGCGCCGATGGATCAGCGTGACATGGCGCGCGAGGTTGGAAAGATAGAGCGCTTCCTCGGTTGCGGAATTGCCGCCGCCAATCACCGCCACATCCTTGCCGCGATAAAAGAAGCCATCGCAGGTGGCGCAAGCGGAAACGCCAAAACCGCCTAATTCCTTCTCCCCCGGAATGCCAAGCCAACGTGCTTGCGCGCCGGTTGCGATCACCAGTGCATCCGCAACATAAACATCACCCGAATCGCCCACCGCTCGGAAGGGCCGGCGTGAGAGATCAATGGAGGTAATGACATCCTGCACCACCTTGGTGCCGCAATGCGTCGCTTGCGCGGCCATCTGGTCCATCAGCCAGGGGCCTTGCACGGCTTCCGCAAAGCCCGGGTAGTTTTCCACATCTGTGGTGATCGTCAGCTGGCCACCAGGCTGCATCCCCGCCACCAGTAGTGGCGCAAGCCCAGCGCGCGCCGCATAGATCGCCGCCGTATAGCCGGCCGGCCCGGCGCCCAGAATGAGTAGCTTGCTTTGAAATGTCTCGGCCACGATCCGCACCCCTGAATTTTCTCACCTGATATCGGCCAGCCGCCCCTTTCGGGCAAGCGGTGGCGTAGCCAATGGAGCATCTTGAAATGATATTGCGCGGCGGGCCGATTTTGAGCAATGAAGACCCGTGCCCAATCCCAAGACCCCCGCCCCCGATCCGGCCCTGGATACCCTGGACCGTCAGATTCTGGCGGAGCTTCAGGCCGATGGCCGCATCACCAATGTGGAACTGGCGCGCCGCGTCAATCTCTCCGCGCCGCCCTGCCTCCGGCGTGTGCGGCGGCTGGAAGAAGAAGCCGTTATTCGCGGCTATCACGCGGATCTCGACCCCACCGCGCTCGGGTGGGAGGTGATGTTCTTCGCGCTGGTCGGCCTTGAATCACAAAAGCAATCCGTGCTGGATGCCTTTGAGGCTTTGGCGACATCCTGGCCGGAGGTGCGCGAATGCCACATGATCCGGGGTGGTGGGGATTTTCTACTGCGACTCGTGGCGCGCAATACGGCGCATGAGAATGAATTGACCGCGCGGCTGACGGGGGCGGCGAATGTGCTGCGCGTGCAGACCTTGCAGACAATCCGCACCGCGAAGGATGCGGCGGGCGTGCCGCTCGGTTAAGGCGGCAGGGCGGTTTGGCCCAAGACCCAGCCTTCCCAGGCGCGGATCATCGGGTCGGGCGGGATGAAATCCGGGCGCTTGCCATCCACCACGCCAATCAGGCCGAGCAGGCCGATCAGCGAATCGAATCGGTCCTCACCAGCTGGATCGGTGCCGAAGCCGGAAGTGATTGCCTCGGCCAAGGCTGCATCGGGGGTGACGTGCAGCGCGGCCATGGCATGACGCAGCGCGGGGGCGAGTGCGCGGCGCGGTGCCTCGGCGCGTTTGGACCCGGTCAATTTCAGCCTGAGATGGCGCAAGGCTTCCGCTGGATAGACCTCGGCGATGGCAAGCTGCTCAGGACGGAGCAATTCATGCAGCGGCCCGGCAAAGGGCCAAAGGCGGAAGGGCGCGCCGGCGGCAAGCGCGGGGGCGAGCCAATCACGCCAGGCGCTGATGGCGGCCTTGCCGGATTGATTGGCGCCGAGTGTCCAAAACACCGGCGCGCCGGCAGGGCGTTCTGCCGTGGCGCGATCACAAAGGCGGGACAGGCCAGAGGCATCGGGAAGGCCAAGAGCGGCCGCATGGGCCAGGCGCGTCATGCCCTTGATGCCGCGCGACGGGTAGAAAGGGCGGGCGGGGGAGACGGTTTCAAGGGTTGGCGATACCGCGAAGAAATCCGTGTTTCCTTCGAGTCCCGCAAGAAAATCTGGGAAGCCAGCTTCGGGACGCATGGCGGCAAAGCCGCGCGGCACGCCAAGTGGCAGATCAAGCCCCAAGGCCGCTGTGCCGCCTTCCGCGATCAAATTCGCGGCCAGCCTGGCGGGGTCACCCACCAGGCGCGGGGCGCTCGCGTGCCATTGCCCTCCCTGGCGGCGGGCGATGCTGACCCAGCGCTTGCGGGCATCAAGGCTCCAATCCGCATGGGCGGCGATCATGGTGCGAAACTCCTCGCGCGCGCGGCGCGCTTCGTGCCATGCTGACGGCAATAAGATGGGAGAGTATCATGGTTGGCATGGCAGCTTTGACGCCCAAGGGGGCGGATGCGGCGCATCCGGCAGGGCAATATGGCGCGATTGCGAAGCTGTTTCACTGGGTGACGCTAAGCCTGATGCTGGTGGCGCTGCCGCTTGGTTTCGTCATCCAGCATGTGAAGGATGCGAGCAAGATGGGGTTTTACGCGCTGCATGAAAGCGCGGGGCTGACCATTCTGTTCGTGGCGCTGGCGCGGCTGGCCTGGCGTTGGCTGAGCCCGCCACCGAGCCTGCCCAATGATATGCCGAAGATGATGCGCGCCGCCGCAGCCGCCGTGCATCATTCGCTTTATGCGCTGCTGATCCTGCAACCGATTCTTGGCTTCATGGCGACCAATGCCTGGGGCTTCCCGATGCGGGGAGCGACTGCCTATCTTGGCTTCATCGAGTTCCCGAAATTCATGGAAGCCTGGGAAAGCTTGGCCAAAATCCTATCGCTACTGCACAGTATTGGCGGCTGGCTTTTGGTGGTGCTGATTGCGCTGCACATCGGCGGCGCGCTGTTCCACCACGCCATCAGGCGTGATGGAACGCTGATGCGCATGATCTGAAGCGGGCGGTTCAGCCCGGATCGCCGGAAAGCCCGGCGATCATCTGGTCATTGATGTCAATCAGGAAGGCAATATCCGGTTCCTGATTGTCCATTTCGCGTTGTACGCCGCGGCCAAGGCGCATGATGCCAACGCGGGTGGCTTCGGGAAGCTGATTTTCCGGATTGATCAGCGCCGCTTCGATGGCGAACCAAAGGCGCCGATTATCGGCAACGGCCCTGGCGCGATCTATCGCATCGCCATTGAGCGCGGCCTTGAGGCCGTAATTGATGCGGCGGAAGACATCGGCTTCCTGTTCGCGCAGGGTGCGAGTGCGTTGCGTAGCACCATAGCCACGCGGTCCAACCATTTGATTCATGGGCGCCGCCGTCATTCAGCCGTTGTTGCAAATTGCGCAATGGGTGCCAAGCCCAGCACCACTTCTTCATGCCGCATGACACGACGAGCGACTTTCAATGCCTGGTAGCATTGGTCTTCTTCCGCCAGCGCCAGCGCGCGATCAAGATATTCCCGCGCAAGGTTGGATGTGGTCGCTTCCTTGAATTCAGCGATACGTTGCTTCGCTTCTTCAAGCCCGGCCTTTCTTTCTTCATGATCGCCGATATAGGCGGTCTGCAAAGCGAAATAGATGCGCCGCGCCGGGGTATCGGCCATGTCGGGCGTCATCAATTGCTTGCCGAACAGGAAGCGTGCCTTGGCGGTGAGTTCGATTCGTGCGCGGTTGCGGAAGCGAATGGGTGCGCCATTGACGATCATCATGTCGCCTTGGCGGAGTTCTAGAACGAGGGTAGACATTTTTTGTCTCCGTAAGTGGGTTGGGGCGGCGGCCCCGGACCAGCCGGGGCCGCCATTTAGCGTTAGCGGAAGAGGCTGAGCAGAACCTGCGGCCCCTGATTCGCAATACCAAGTGTCTGGATACCAAGCTGCTGTCGAGTTTGGAGTGCCTGTAGCTTGGAACTTTCCTTCGCCAGATCGGCATCCACAAGCGCGCCAAGACCTTCATTCATGGCGTCAACTTTTTTGGAGTTATAGGTGATCTGGTTTTCGACATACTGCATATTCGCACCGAACTTGTTCAGCGCGGTGGAAATCAGCCCGTCAATATCATCGAAGTCACCACCGCTCGCAATCATGGCCTGCGCCGCAGATGCAGTCAGGGGCGGGGTAGTGGAAAGCTTCAAGGTTGTGCCATCCACAGCGTTGATCGTGAAAGTGCCGCCACCTTCATTGCGGATACCTGTGATGTCACCACCCGCGGGGCCGGCGGTATTCAGCAGCGTACGGCCATTATAGGTGGCGTCATCAATGAAGTCAGAAATCTGCGTGGTCAGCAGGGTATACTGCGTTTCGTACTGAGCCCGCTGATCACCGTTGATCGCGCCATCGGCCAAGCGCGTCAGCGTGGCGCGAACCTGCTTCATGGTATCAGATACCACCGAAAGCGAAGCAAAGGTGGTTTGCAGAACACCCTTCACACCGCCGAGCTGTTCGCCCACCGCCGTGACGCCTGCCACGTCGGAACGCACGGCCTGGGCCACGGCGAAGGCGCCGCCATCATCCTTGGCGTCCGCAACGCGGTAGCCGGTGGAAACGCGCTTCTGCACACCGGACAATTCAGAGTTAGTCTGATTGAGGGATTGCAGGGCGAAAACGGCCTGACGATTGGTATTGACAGAATTGAACGACATTGGGGTCTTCCCCTTTCTATTGGCGTTCGCTCTACCCTGAGTAGCGATAGCCAGTTCGACATCCGCTTTTTGCGGCGCCCCTCATACTTGCCCGAGGAAAGTTAACAAAAGCTAAATGCAAACCAAAAAACCTAAGACCCGGTCAATTTTTTTTAAGCAAAGCTTAGCGGTTGCATTAAGGCGCAAGCTTTGCACCAGGATTGGGCCTCGTTGGGCTGGTCGGGGCGCTCACCAAGCAGATAAGGGGCGCCCAAAGTGCATGCGCCCGGCACGGGGCCGGGCGCATGGGCGTGTATTTCGGGGGGAAGAAGTTTTAGCGGAAGAGCCCAAGCAGAACCTGCGGCCCCTGATTGGCCAGGCCCAAGGTTTGCACCCCAAGCTGCTGTCGAACTTTCAGCGCTTCAAGCGTAGAACTTTCCTTGGCAAGGTCAGCATCCACCAGCGCGCCAAGCCCGCCTTCCATGGCATCCACCTTCTTCGCGTTATAGCTGATCTGATTATCGACAAAGGCCATGGAGGCGCCAAAGGTATTGAGCGCGGTGGAGATTTGCTTGTCTACGCTATCAAAGGTGCCGGCATTGGCGATCCAGGTTTGCGCGGCGCTCGCTGTTAGGGGCGGGGTGGTGGATATCTTCAGATTCGCGCCATTAATTGCACTGATGGTGAACGTACCACCACCTTCATTTCGAATGGCGGTGATGTCGCCACCACCGTTAGCGGTATCGGTCGAAAGCAGCGAGCGCCCGTTATACGTGGCATCATCCACGAATTTGCCGACCTGATCGGACAGGAGCCTGTATTGCGTTTCATACTGCGTGCGCTGATCGGTGCTGATGGATCCATCTGCCAGTCGGGTCAGCACCCCGCGAATCTGCTTCATGGTATCGGAAACAACGGAAAGCGCGGCAAAGGTGGTTTCCAGAACACCCTTAACGCCGCCAAGCTGTTCGCCAACCGCGATAACACCCGCCACATCGGAACGAACCGCCTGCGCCACAGCGAATGCGCCACCGTCATCCTTGGCATCAGAAACACGGTAGCCCGTGGAAACCCGCTTCTGCGTGACCGAAATCTCCGCATTGGTATTATTGAGCGACTGGAGCGCAATCAACGCTTGCGAATTCGTATTGATCGAGTTCATCGGCATCGGAGTTTTTCCGTTCCAACGGCGCCGACCTCATGCAAGATCTATAGCGCCTTTTGTTCCACCGCATTTTGCGACGTGGGTCGACTAAACCCGGAAAAAGTTAATAAAGTCTAAATGCGCGCCGAATTTTTTTACTTCCGGGCAATTTTCCTTAAAAAAAAGATGAACGGGCGGGCTGAGTTGCGCCCGCCCATCCCGCCTTATTTCGCCCTTTCATAATAAGTGCCATCGGCGGTCTTGACCACAATCTTTTCACCCGCCGTGATAAAGGGCGGCACCATCACCTTGACTCCATTGGAAAGCACTGCCGGCTTGTAGGAGGATGACGCGGTCTGGCCCTTCACCACCGGGTCGGCTTCCACAATCTCAAGCGTCACGGTCTCGGGCAGGTCCATCGAAACAGGCTCACCTTCGATCAGCTTGACGTTGACCGTCATGTTTTCCTGCAAATATGGCAGGCGTTCGCCCAGGATATCCTTGGGCACCAGGGTTTGTTCGAAGGTTTCCGGGTCCATCAGGACCAGGTTTTCGCCATCCTCATAGGAATAGGTGAATTCCTTATCCTCGGTGGTCAGGCGTTCCACCGTATCGGCGGTGCGCCAACGCTGGTCCTTCTTGGCGCCGGTCTTCACATTGCGCATTTCCACCTGAATAACCGCCGCGCCCTTGCCGGGGATCATGATGTTCTGCTTCAGAATGGTGTAGCGCTGGCCTTCAAATTCAATGACCATACCGGCGCGCATCTGGTTGGCTTGCATCTTCGCCATGGGAATACCTGCATCTTCGCGGTTGAAACGGGGCCAGCCCGGGCGGGATGGCATATGCGCGCGGGTATAGGGGCCAGTGCGGGGCGCGGCAAGCTTTGGGCCGATTTGCCATGCCGCCAAACCGATCTAGGCTCACGCCACGTTCCAAGGATCAGGAGGCACGCCATGTCCGGCCGTACCATCATCCAAGGCGCGCTGCTGGCCGCGGGCCTCGCCGCCGCCGCGCCTGCCGCCGCGCAATACCCCGAACCGCGCGAAGCCATCTGGGTCGCGCGCGATTTCCGCTTCCACACCGGGGAGGTGATGCCGGAACTCCGCCTTGGCTATCTGACGATTGGTGAGCCCTCCGGCACCCCGGTGCTGGTGCTGCATGGCACGGCGGGGTCGTCGCGGAGCATGGTCTCGCCGGCTTTTGCCGGGCAGCTTTTTGGCCCAGGCCAGCCGTTGGATACGGCAAAGCATTACATCATCATCCCGGATGCGCTGGGGGCGGGGAAATCCTCCAAGCCATCGGATGGGATGCGGGCGCGGTTTCCGCATTTCAACTACGCCGATATCCTGGCAGCCCAGCATCGGCTGCTGACCGAGGGCCTGGGGGTCAGCCATGTGCGGCTGGTCATCGGCAATTCCATGGGCGGCATGCTGGCCTGGCTTTGGGGAGTGACCCATCCGGATTTCATGGACGCCATTGTGCCCATGGCAGCCCAGCCCACCGCCATGTCCGGGCGGAATTGGATGCTCAGGCGCATGATGATCGAAACCATCCGGCGCGACCCGGCCTATCAAGATGGGAATTATACCAGCCAGCCGGCTTCGCTTTCTCTGGCCTTCCTGTTCTTCAATATAGCGACCAATGGCGGGTCTCAGGCTTTGCAAAAGGCGGCGCCGACCCGCGCGGCGGCAGATGCCATCCTGGATCAACGTCTGGCCCAGCCGGCGGCGGGGGACGCCAATGACCTTATCTATATGTATGAGGCATCGCGCGATTATGACCCGGAACCGCTGCTGGGGCGGATCAGGGCCAGGGTGCTTGCGATCAATTCCGCCGATGATGAACGCAACCCGCATGAGACAGGGCTGATGGCGGCCGCCATGGCGCGCATCCCGCATGCGCGGCTGTTGCTGATACCGGGCAGTACGGAAACCGCCGGCCATGGCACCGCCGGCCAGGCACGGTTTTGGCGGGAGGAACTTGCGGGTTTTCTGAGGGAAGTGCCGTGAACCACGCCCTATCAAGCGCCCAACAGACCACAGGAGTGAACTCATGAAAGCCGCCCCGATGCTCCGCGTTGATCCCGCCGCCTTGCGCGGCCTGGTGCATGCCATGATCCGTGCCGGCGGCAGCGCAGAAGATGAAGCGGCGATGGTAACCGATCATTTGCTGGAATCGAACCTGCAAGGCCATGACAGCCACGGCATCATGCTGCTGGTGCGCTATGTGGAAAATCTCCGCGCCGGGAAGCTTCATGCCGGCGCCATGCCGGAAGCGGTGCGGCAGGAGCCGTCGCTGGCGGTATTTGACGGCAAGATGGGCTATGGCCAGCGCATTGGGCGCATCACAATGGATTGGGCGATCAATGCCGCGCGCCAACATGGCCACGCGGTGATGGCGCTGCGCAATGTGCATCATCTGGGGCGCATCGGTTCCTACGGCGAACAGGCGGCGCGGGCTGGAATGATTTCGGTCCATTTCGTTAATGGTGTTTCCGGCCCAGGCGCGGTGGCGCCCTTTGGCGGGACCGATGGGCGCATGTCCACCAACCCTGTTTGCGTGGCCGTGCCGGCGGTGGCGGAGGGCGAACACCCGCTGATCCTGGATTTTGCAACCGCCGCGATTGCGCTTGGCAAATGCCGTGTGGCCTTCAATGCCGGCAAGCCAGTGCCGGATGGTGCCTTGGTGGATGCCAGGGGCAAGCCCACCAATGATCCGGGTGTGCTGTATCGGGACCAGCCGCGCGGCGCGCTGCTGCCCTTTGGTGGGCATAAGGGCTATGGGCTGGCGCTGATGTGCGAAATCCTGGCCGGCGCGCTGATTGGCGGCGTGACCGCAGCGCCGCATCACACAAAGGATGGCAGCATCGTCAATGGCTGGCTTGCCTTTGTCATTGACCCCGCGCGCTTTGGCGATCTGGCCGCCTTCCGTTCTGAAATGGCCGCCGTGATTGCGCATGTGAAAGCATCCCCGCCTGCTGAACCCGATCAGCCCGTGCTGGTGGCCGGTGAGAAGGAAAGAGCAACCCGCGCCGCGCGATTGGCGGGCGGCATACCGGTGGATGCCACCACCTGGGACATCCTTGCCGATACCGCGCGCAGCCTTGGCATCAATGCCATCCCAACGCCGGGCACTTTCTAGGCAGTGCTGCGCCTTCTGCTGCTGGCGCTGAGCCTTTGCGGGGCGAGCGCTTATGCGCAAGCGCCGGATTGGCGCAGCGTTGCGCCGCCCTTGCCGTTAAGTGCTCCTGTCACGCCGACCACGGCGCCGGTGGCGATTGGTGGCGCGGCTTGGGGGCCGTGGCGTAAGCTCTGCCGTGAGCAATGGGAAAGGCTGGACCGCGCAGCGCGCCGCGATTGCCTGAATGTTGCGGGCGTGGAGCGTGATGCAATGTCTCGCGCGACGCGCCTTATTCTGGCGCCGGAGGCGTTGCGCGGGGAAAGGCTTGCCGTGCTGCGCCGCGATGATGGTGGCATTACCAGCTTCACGCATGAACCGCCCGATGCGGCGCGTGATGGTGCGCTGCTTCCCTGGCGGCGGCATTTTGAAAGCTGGAGCCTGACGGCGCGGCGCATCCCCGCGGGTGGGACCTTCGAATTGCCCGTGCCTGATAGTCCGCGCGGCGTGACCTGCCGTGCCGAGGGGCTTTCACGGATTGAAGCGCGCCAGGTGCTGGTGGCGATCTGCGCCGTGGAATTGGCCGGCCGGCTTGGCAATACAGGGCAGGAGGCACGGATCGCCATGGCCGGGCGGATTGCGATTGATCTGCCAAGCGCGATGATTGTGGCGCAGGGCTATGCTTCCAGGATTGAGACCTTCGCGGGCGGGCGTTCCAATGGCGTGGTGATCACCGCGGCGCGGCATTGGTTGGAATAGCGCGGGTTATTTTTGCTGATTTTAAGGAAAAACTTGCGATTGGCTTGGGAAAGGCCCATATGACTCGTGTCACCTCGTCCGGTTTGGGCGTTTCGGCCCGGCCCCATGAAGGTTTGGCGAGTATCCTCAAACCTGCTTCCCGTGCCTTCCCATGGTTGGGCTGTAGCGATGGTCGGCCCGTAGCGCGATCCCGCGTGGCGGCTTTTCTCAACCGGAGTAAACAGCATGGCAACCGGCACTGTAAAATGGTTCAACGCCACCAAGGGTTATGGCTTCATCCAACCCGATGATGGCAGCAAGGACGTCTTCGTCCATGTCAGCGATGTCCAGCGTTCTGGCCTGCAAGGCCTGAATGAAGGCGACAAGATTGATTTCGAATTGCAGAAGGGTCAGCAGGGCAAGATTTCTGCTGGCAATCTACGCAAGATCTGATCTGCGATTGCAGCGCTTTCGGGCGCTGTAGTTTCTGGAGCGGGGCGGCGTTTGTCGCCCCGTTTTCGTTTTATGTTTGGAGAAGCGGCATGGCGCGCAAACCGAATTATGGGCAGAACCGGGCTGATGTGAACCGGGCCAAACAGGCGCGCAAGGAAGCCAAGCTGGAAGCGCTGAAGGAAGCGGTGGCGCGGCGCAAGGCGGGCGAAGAACCGCAGGATGCCGAAGCCGACACCAGCGAAGATTCAAGGACTAAAGGAGAACACCATGGCCAATAAGCCAGGAACCCAAGCACGCTTCGTGCTGTTTGATGTGATTTATGAGGATGGCAGCCGCCGTTCCAACCGGAAGGTGCCGGCGGAATTGCTCGGCGGGCTTGATGGTGATTTGCCGGCGCAGAAGGAAATTGAAGCGCAGGACAATGAAATCGCGAAGGCGTCCGGCAAGGCTGCTTTGCGTATTGCCTCCATCCAACGGGTGGGTGGGAAGAAGCGTTAGGCCATCTAGGTGAGAGCCCCGCCTTGCCGCTTTGTTTCACGCATGCAAGATAGGCGCTGACGACAAATACGCGCTCTGCGCCGCACTTGTTTGACCTATCGGGGATGCTCCGTGATGCCGACTGACGCCGAACTTCTTTCCCGTCTGACTGCCCTTGGCCATGCCCTGCCGCCGGCGGCCAAGCCTGTGGCGGAATTCATCCTGTGGCGGCGCGAGGGCAATTTGATCTTCCTCGCCGGTCAGATTTGCGAACGGAACGGTGTGCCCTACCCCACCGGGGTTTATGGCAAGGATGTTGACCTGGCGACCGCGCGCGCAGGCGGGCTTGCGATTGGCCTGCAACTGCTATCCACCCTGCGCACGGCGCTTGGTGGCGATCTTGGCCGCGTCCGTCAGGTGGTCATGGTGCGTGGCTTCGTGACCGCAGCACCCGGCATGGGTGATTATCCCAAGGTGATCAATGCCTGTTCGGAGCTGTTCATCGCGCTTTGGGGCGAGAATGGCCGGCATGCCCGCACCTCAATCGGCGTGGCGCAACTGCCACTCGATGCGACAGTCGAGATTGACGCGGTCTTCGCAGTCGATTGAGTGTTCTCAGGCGCGCCCTCAGCTGCTTCTGATGGCGGCGATGGAGGACGCGATGACTGATACCGCAAAGGGCGATGCCCGTATTCCTGGGATGCAGGAGGGCAAGGACCTAAGCCAGCCCGCGCCCGCGGCGCCGCTTATCCCGGCTGAAACCTGCCGCGCGCAGATCATTGCCGTGCTCTCCGCCTGGGGCATGGACCCGAAACTCATTGAAACCACCGCCGAGGTCATGATCGAAACCGATCTGGCCGGCGTGGATAGCCACGGCATTTCGATGCTGATGGATTATGATGAATCGCGCCGTAAGGGGAAACTCAACCTGGCCGCGCGCCCGCATATTGTGCGGGAGAATATCGTGACCGCGCTGGTGGATGCCGATGCCGGGCTTGGGCATCCCGCTTCCGTTTTTGCCATGGAATTGGCGATGGCGAAGGCGAAAATCGCCGGTGTCGGCGTAGTAACAGTGCGTAATTCGCACCATTTCGGCGCAGCCGGCCATTACGCCGCCATGGCGCCGCGTGAAGGGCTGATTGGCATGGTGACAAGTGCCACGCGCACCATTGGCGTGTTGCCAACGCGCGGTGCGGTGCCGGTGCTGGGCACGAATCCTTTGGCCTTCGCCGCACCCGCCGGGCGCAACCGCGCCTTCCGTTTGGATATGGCAACCAGCACCACGGCGGCGAATAAGGTGAAAGTCTATGATTTGCGCGGCAAACCCCTGCCCAAAGGTTGGGTGCTGGATGGCACCGGCCAGGCGGTAACCGATGCGGCGCGCGCCTGGGATATCATCAAGAACCAACCCATGGGCGGGCTGACCCCGGTTGGCGGCACGCCGGATATGGCGAGCCATAAGGGCTATGGTCTTGGGCTGATGGTGCATATTCTGGGCGGCGCGCTATCGGGCGCTTCTTTCTCCCCCATTCGCGTGCGCACCCAGCGCCCGGAAGACCCCGATAATCTCGGCCATTTCTTCATGGCGATTGACCCGAAAGCCTTCCGCGACGAAGGCGCTTTTGAAGCCGATATGGATGAGGTGGTGGATGTGCTGCACGCAACACCGCCTACCGATCCCGCACTGCCCGTGCTGGTGCCCGGCGACCCTGAGGCGGAATCGCGTGAGATAAGGCTGCGCGATGGCATTCCCGTGCCGGAAAGCCTGCAGGCGCGCATTCGCGATGTCTGCCTGCGCAGCAATGCAGAATATCTGTTGGGCTAGGGGAGGAATAGGAAATGCTGAAACGTCGTGACCTCGCGCTAGCCGCGCTACTTGCTGCACCAGCGATTTCTGCGCGTGCGCAAGGTGCACCGATCCGCATGGTGATTCCCTTCGCACCTGGCGGAGCCACGGATGTGATTGGCCGCATCCTTGCACCCGGTATGCAGGAAGCGCTTGGCGGCACACCAGTGGTGGTGGAAAATCGCGGCGGTGCGGCCGGGCTTTTGGGCGCCGAGGCCGTGCTTGGCGCGCCGCCTGATGGGCAGACCATCACGCTGTTTACCATCACCAATGCGGTACTGAACGCCGGCATGGTGAAGAATGCGCGGCAGGATCCGCGCAATGGTTTCGCGCCGGTTTCGCAAGTGATTTCCATGCCCATGGTGCTGACCGTGGGCAAGCATGTGCCCGCGCAGAATTTGCAGGAATTCATCGCGCTGATGCGCGCGCGGCCTGGGCGCCTGACCTATGGTTCAGCCGGGGCGGGCGGCATCAATCACCTTGGGTCGCATTTGCTGAATATGCGCACCAATACCGAAGCGTTGCATGTGCCCTATCGCGGCGCGGGCCTGGTCTTCACCGATATGATCGCGGGTAATGTGGATTTTTTGACGGAGGGCATTGCCTCCCAACAGCAGCATGTGCGCGCGGGGTCCATTCGTGCACTCGCGGTGCTTTCGCGCGAAAGAAGCCCCTTGCTGCCTGACGTACCCACCGCGATCGAGCAAGGGCTGCCGGATTTTGAGATCATGAATTTCATGGGCATTTTCGTCCATAAGGCGACGGCGCCTGCGCAGGTGGCGCGGCTGGAAGCCGCGACGCGCGCGGCGGTCGCCAATCCCGCCATTGCGCAAAGGCTGATTGAAGCCGGCACCGATCCGGTCGGCAGCAGTGCTGCTGATTTCAACGCTTTTTGGCAGGCGCAATTGGCGCTATGGCTGCCGGTGGTGGAGGCTTCCGGCGTGAAGCTCGATTAGCGTAAAAGCACCTCGTGGAACCGCTTGCGCTTTACATCCATTGGCCGTTTTGCGCGGCCAAATGCCCCTATTGCGACTTCAATTCCCATGTCCGCGACAGGGTGGATGAGGCACGCTTTCGCGCGGGCTTGCGGCGCGAATTGGCGCATGAGGCGGCACTGATTGGTCGCCGCCCGCTTGCCAGTATTTTCTTCGGCGGTGGCACGCCAAGCCTGATGGCGCCGGAGACTGTCGCGGCCTTGATTGAAGATGCCGCGCGTTTCTTTGATCCGCTGCCCGATATTGAAATCACCCTGGAAGCCAACCCCACCAGCGTGGAAGCCGCGAAGCTCGCGGCGTTTCGGGATGCGGGGGTCAATCGCGCCAGCCTTGGCGTTCAATCCCTGAATGCCGAGGCTTTGGGGTTTCTGGGCCGTAAGCATGACGTGGCGCAGGCGATCACCGCACTGGAAGCGGCGCGCGGCATTTTCCCAAGGCTTTCCTTTGATTTGATCTATGCAAGGCCCGGCCAGCAGGAAGCCGCCTGGCGTTCCGAACTGCGGCAGGCCTTGGCGCTCGCGGCTGATCATCTCTCGCTTTATCAATTGACGATTGAACCAGGCACGCAGTTTGAAACGCTCTATCGCCGTGGTGCCTTTGCGCTACCGGCAGAAGACGACGCGGCGCGACTTTATCTGGCAACGGCGGAAGAAGCGGCGCGCTTTGGGCTGAAGCCTTATGAAATCAGCAATTACGCCAAGCCAGGTGCGGAAAGCCGGCATAATCTGGCCTATTGGCGCTATGGCGATTACCTTGGCATCGGCGCCGGGGCACATCAACGCGTGTTAAGTGAAGGCCGCATTCAGGCGACGCGGCGCCATCGCGCGCCGGAAGAATGGCTGCGCCTGGTGGAAGCCCAAGGCCATGCGGCGGTGGATGTGGAAACCCTGAGCCCCGCGGAAGTGGGGCGGGAGGCGATGCTGATGGGGCTTCGCCTGACGGAAGGCGTAAACCCGGCCCGAATCGAAACCCGCGCCGGGCTTGCCTTTGCCGAGGTGGTGGACCCGGCCATGCTGGCGGCCTGCTTGGACGAGGATTACCTGTTTTGGGGTGAAAATGGCCGGCTTTGCGCAACCGGAGAGGGGCTTTTGCGCCTGGATTCCATGCTGCCGCTGCTGCTGCGCTGATAAAACTTGATCCTTCCTGAAGAAGCCGTAAAAATATGATTGATGACGATCACACATGCCCCCGAACCACGCAGCGCAATCGAAGCTGCCGGCAGCCTGCCGGATCTGGAGCTTGATATCGCGACCGTCGCCTTGCAATTGGCGCGGGTGGATGCGCCTAAGGCTGATTGGCGCAGGGTAGCGGCGCATTTTTCCGATATCGCACGCAAGGTGGTGGATGCCTCCAGCATGGATGGCAAGGCCGATGGCGGCGATCTGGAAGCGCGTCGGCTGATCCTTGCGGAAACGCTGCATGGGCATTTTGGCTATCAGGGCGATTCCGAGACCTATGAAGATATGGCGAATGCCAATCTGATCCATGTGGTGGAACGCCGGCGCGGTCTGCCGGTGGCGCTTGGTATTTTGTGGTTGCATGCCGCTGATGCCGCCGGATGGGGCGCTTTTGGCGTGGATTTCCCCGGCCATTTCCTGCTGGCTTTGGAGGGGCCGAAGGGCAAGCTCATTCTGGATGTCTTTGCCGGCGGCAAGGTTCTGGAAGCGCAGGATTTGCGCGCGCTGCTCAAGCGCGTGGAGGGCGAAAAGGCGGAACTCCGCCCCGGTGTGCTGCGCCCCATGACGCGGCGCGAAGTGCTGCTGCGGTTGCAAAACAACATCAAGCTGCGGCGCTTGCGCGGCGGTGATGTGAAGGCGGCACTTTCGGCGACCGAAGACATGCTGCGGCTCGCGCCCGATCATGCCGCGCTATGGCGCGAGGCTGGGCTGATGAACCAAAGGCTGGAACGGATTGGCGCGGCGCTTGGCTGCCTGGATCGCTTCCTGGAATTGGTGCCGGAAGGCGAGGCCGCTGCCCGCGTGCGCGCCTTGGCCGGCGAATTGCGCCAGCGCCTGAATTGACGCTGACCATATCGCCAGCGCGCATCGGTAGGGTTAAACTGCCCCCATGACCCAAGCCCGCCCGCGCGTTGCCCTTTTCGTCACCTGTCTGGTGGACCTTTATCGGCCGAGCGTCGGCTTTGCCGCCATCAAGCTGCTGGAAGAAGCCGGCTGCCTGGTGGAAGTGCCGCCAAGCCAGACCTGTTGCGGCCAGCCCGCCTATAACTCCGGCGACCGCGCCAATGCCAAGGCTTTGGCCCGTTCGGTGGTGGATGCCTTCCAGGGCTATGATTATGTGGTGGCCCCGTCCGGCTCCTGCGCTGGCATGATCGCGCATCACTACCCGGCACTTTTTGATGATGACCCGCATTATCGCGGCAAATCAGAAGCGCTTGCCGCGCGCACGCATGAGCTGGTGTCTTTCCTGACTGATGTGATGGGGATGGAAAAGGTCGCGGCACGGTTGGATGGCAGCGTGACCTATCATGATTCCTGTTCGGGTCTGCGGGAGATGGGTGTGAAGGCGCAGCCGCGCAAATTGCTCAAAACCGTTGAGGGGCTCAGCCTGATTGAATTGGCGGAACCTGAAATCTGCTGCGGTTTCGGCGGGACGTTTTGTGTGAAATATCCCGATATTTCCGTGCGCATGGTCACCGATAAATGCCGCGATATTCAGGCGACCGGTGCCGGCACCTTGTTGGCGGGCGATATGGGCTGCCTGCTGAACATGGCGGGGCGGCTGAAGCGCGAAGGGTCTTCGGTGAAGGTGCGCCATGTGGCGGAAGTACTTGCCGGCATGACACGCGACGTGGCGCCGATTGGGGACGCGAAGAAGGACTGACTTATTCCGCTATCGCAAAGGGGCGGATGCGGCTGATCAGATCCTCTGCCGTATTCACCCCGCCAAGCGATGCGCCAAGCCCCATGGCGGTCAGCGCCTGCGCGGTCCAGCTATTGCACGTGTTGAACATATGAAACCGCCCTGTCGCCGGATAGAATAGGCTGAATGGGTAGATGCCGCGCGCCTTCACCGCGGCCCGCCCGGCGCCGGCGCGGTCAAAACTATCGCGCAGAAAATCCAGCAATCGGCGGAGCCCCTGCGTATCCACCGCAAATGGCAGGATGGTCACCTGCGGCCAGATGCGTGCCGGGTGATCCGGCAGCCCGGCCACATGTATGACTGCCGGACCCGGAAAGGCCGCGCGCAAGGCAAGCCAAGTGCCGGCTTCGCGCGCCGGATAGAATTCCGCATCGCCCCAGCCAAATTCGAAAAACCGCGCATGAGGGAAATCGGTGATTTCCGGGATCACGCTTTCCGGCACATCGGCGCGGGCCAAAACAATCCCGCTATGCCAGCCATTGCTGACCACCCAAATCCGGTGCGCGGCACCGGCCGCAAAGGCCAGTGTCGGCGCAAGAAACAGCGCGCCAAGGACGGCGCGGCGCCGCATCACGTGGGCAGCAACACGCCTTGCACAACATGCACCACGCCATTGCTCGCCATCACATTGGCGCGGATGATGCTTGCCGAAGCACCGGAAGGCGCCTGGCCCGGCCGCGCCGCCTGAATACGCGGGCTATCAGCCGTACCGCCCACCACGCGCACGTCAATGCCGCTCAACATGCGGATCCGTCCACCGCGTGCCTGAATATCCGCAAGGCTCAGCCGCCCCCCCGCGATCAGGCTGAGCAAAGCATCATGTTCGCCACGGCGGATGCGCTCCGGCGCGCCGGACCAAGCAAGGTTGGTTGGCGCGAGCACAGTATAAATGCCCGGACGGTCAAATAATTCGGACGCGAGGCCGGAACTGCGCAGTGCGGCGCGGAAGCTGGAAAGATTCGAATCAGCACCCAGGACATCCATCAGCGGCGGGCCGCCTTCCTGCGCGACCTGCGCGCAGCCATTGAGCAAAAGGGCAGCACCGCCGACGGCGAATAGGGAACGACGCGACAGCATCGGCGTTTCTCCTTGGCTTTGGGCGCGAATCGGCCCTGGTTATCCTGACCCTCTTCTGGCGCCGGGCGCTGGACGGGGCAAGCCCCTTGATGGCCTACTGGGCTGGCATCAGCACAATGGTGACGGTGCGTGATGGGGGCTCGGCAGCGCGAACCGTAGGGCTGAATTGGGCGCTGCGCGCTTCTGAGCGCAGCCTTTCCGCTGCAATGCCGCGGTCAGCCAGGGTGTTGGTGACGGCGCGGGCGCGCTGCGCGGCCAGTTGGATGGAGGTTGTGGCACCGCCTTCCTGCCCCGCATGGCCCAGGATGCAGATATTGCGCCCTGGTTCCGCCAAGGCGGCTTCGATGGCCGCCGCCAGCGGCGAACGCGCCGCTTCAGGGAGCTTGGCGCTGCCACGCGGGAAGGGGATGGAAAACACATCATCTTCCAGCTTTTCCGCGCCCACGCAGGAAAATCCTGTCGCCTGGGCAGGCACGGTTAGCGTGGCAAGCGTGATGCCAAGCGCAAGCAATGCAAAGCGTTTCATGCTGGCAGCAGAATTTCCGCCGCGCGGAGCTTTTCAATCAGCGCCGCCGCATTGACACCGGGGCAGGCCAAAGCGAGCGAGGTTTCCGTAATGCTGGGCTGCGTTATGATCCAGGCGGCGGGTTCAACCTCCTCGGCGGTGATCGCCAAGACACCCATTTCGGTGCGTAGCCCATAATCCGCGCCGCGGCGGACGGTTTTCACATTGGGGCGCACGCGGAAGACCGTCCCTGTGCTGGCTTCCCCAGCCGGGCCAGCGCCACGTGCCGCCAGCAGATCATAGCCGCCGCGTTCATACCGATACTGCGCCAGAAAGTTTTCGACGGCTTGCAGGAATTTGGGATCGCGCGACCATTCGGCGATGCGTTGGCCCAGCAAGGCCGCGCGTTGCGTAAGCGCATATTTCGCGGCCGTCGACCCATCCTGCCGCGGCAGGGGTTTGCGAAACTCTGCATCATGAAACGCGCGTTCGGTCAGCAGGCCCATGAAATCCACGCCCATCGGCGCATGCACACCGTAAGCGATGTGGACGGAATTGGGTGCCTCGGCCAAGGCATCGTGATACCAGCCACGCGGCAGATAGAGCAGATCGCCTTTTTTCAGATGCGCCTTGAAGCGCAACGCACCCTTGGATTTTTCGTGGAATTCCTGTGGCTGGCCACGGAACAACGCATGCGCCACCGGCCATTCCGCGCGACCTTCCCAGATGTTCCAGGTCTTTTCCCCTTCCACCTGCACAGCCCAGACATCATGCGTGTCATAATGCGCGTGAAACGCCTTATGGCTCTGCCACGAGATATAGACATTCGCCTGCGCCTTGCCGAGGCCAGCACCTTCCAGTGCAGTGGAAACACCAGCCAGGCCCGGTGTCAGGCTATCCACATCATTCATGACCACGGAAGCACCACGCGCCACCCATTGCTGTAGCTTGGCAGCGATCGGTTGCAGCGTGGTTGCGCCATCACGCGACATGGCACTTTGGCTATATTGCGCGGGCGGGATTGTGGTGCTGTCCAGCACCACCTTCAGGCTGCGTTCGGACCAGATATGCGTCATGCCGAGCAGGCTGTTGATGCCGGCCCAATCCAGCACATGGGCAAATTTCTCCGCAGCGCCGGGCAGATGCAGCGGCTGCTGATCGTAGTATTCGGCGAAGAAGCGCTCTGGCGGCATCGGCGCCAGGATATCGGCCAGGGTCATGCTCATGGCGCCTTATATCAGAGGAAACGGGGCGTACGCGAGGGGCCGGGGGTGGACGCCGCGCGGGGAATCGGGCGCTAATGGTCGGGAACTCACGGGGTGATGAGATGCGGCTTTGGTACCAATCCCTGACCAGGCCGGATGCCTGGCCGACCTATGCCAAGGCCCTGCGGCGTGTACTGGATTCCTCAGCCGATCCAGGCACGGAAATCGCCATCCATGGCATTGAAAAGCGCGGCGGCATTGGCGACCAGTATCGCTATCTGGAATTCATCGAAACCGGCGAAGTGCTGGACAATGTGGCGCGCGCCGAGGCTGAGGGCTTCGATGCCGTGCTGCTCGGCAATATCGTGGACCCTGGGCTGCGCATTGCCCGCGAAATCGCCGGCATTCCCGTGCTTGGCTTATGCGAAGCGTCCCTGCTGACGGCCTGCCAGATGGGCGCTTCCATCGGTATTGTCTTTTCAAACGACAAGCACGAGGCGCGCGTGGCGGAAAATATCCGCAGCTACGGCTTGGCCGGCCGGGTGGCCGCCACAGCGCGAATGGATGTCGCCAAGCTGACCGATTTGGAAGCTGCCTTTGCGCCGGGCGCATTGCGCGATTCCGTGCTCGCACAATTCCACAAGGCGGCTGAGGATTGCGTGGCACGCGGGGCCGAGGTGGTGATACCGGCGGTTGGTGTCGCGATGGTGCTACTGTTTGAAGCAGGCGTGCATGAAACCGCGCGCGGCGCGCCGGTGCTCTGCGGGCCTTTGGCGCTGCTGCAGCAGGCGCAGGCGGCGGTGAAGCTCAAGCGCGCCATGGGTGGGCGTTTCACCAGCCGGCGCGGCGCCTATGGCCAACCGCCATCGGCGCAGATTGCGGAACTGCGCCGGTATTATGGGGAAATTTATCCGGGGGTGGCCGATGCCATATCATTGCACAATCATTACAAATAACTCCAACTGGCGTTCATGGCGTGATAGGCATTACACGCTGCGGTGGAAGCGAGGCGGATAGAGGAGGCCAGAGATATGAGAGACTCTAGCGTGTGTGAGACCAGAAAGAGCTTTCCTGCTCCAGCCTGTAGATAGACACCAGGTTGATAATCTCATTTAAGAACTGGTCAACGCCAAATTCATATTCAGCTCGCCGCTTACTTTCATCGAGCATATTCGAAAGCTCGAGCCCCGCATTTGATGCTAGATACCGGACCTCGCCAATGCGGCCATCTAGCTGGTCAGACAATTCTGGACTGTCAATATCGACGGATCTGAAATTTGGATAAGCCGCCAGCTCTTGAGTCATGAAGGCAGTTCCATCAGAAATGCTGAAACATTTTGACAGGAAAGCTGCAACGACGCGCTCATGGACATATTTGAGTGTACAGGGCGAAACATTCACTAGCATTTTACTCCGCCCATATATTTCGTGCAGCTTCTCCGCAGAAACTGTTCCGTGGAACCGTGCGCGCGTATTCGTTTTCTCGATATGAGGCCAGTCGCCGAATATGTGGCCACCATGACGCATGACTTCGTGCAACATGCGTTCAGCCCTTACGGCGCGGACATATTTATCTACCTCCGTACACATCCGCAGAAATAGCGTCGTGCGCGCACCAAAGTCGATGTTATGATCCCGACAGGCATGCGCTACCAGTTGCGCGATCGTCTTGGTTTGCCCGCTCAGAGCTGACTTTGCCGCGTCCTCGACGGCTGCGCGAAGCCTTGCCGGAAATATGTCCCAGCCACGGAGCAGTTGCCTTGGATCAACACCCGTCTTTACATAGACTATTTCGAGATCACGATCCTGCCATAAAATCTGTTCTGCATAGGGATTTGGCGGATAAAAGCCTTTGTACACAACAGAAAAATTCTGTCCCCGCATGAACTCATGATAAACATTCTGAAAATCTTCACTTGCATAAACGTGAAAAAAACCGGGGCCTACAGTAGAGTGAAGTTGCGGGGAGTAAAAAGGCGCATCGCCCATCAGCGATATGAACGGTACCTTCAGTGAACTCCAGAGATTACCCGAATCGAGTTCCAACCCCATGCCAAACCCTTGATAGCCAAAACAGAAAAGAGGTTGGCCCTTGGAGAGAACTGCATTCAATTTTGCCGGCCAATTGTTTTCAAGCAGGTCTATTTTTGTAAGAGTAATATCAAGCAGCTTCGCTCGTTCGGCGAGGGTATCCGTAAGCCAGGAAAGAATGCCGTTAGCATTCTGACCCACAAAGGCCACAGCGTGGTGAGATGTCATGGTAAGGATGTATCCAAAACAGATCATCGCTGCAAGACTAAAACTCTATCCTTTTCCGACACACTCAACGAATTGAGGGGCAAGGCGGTACAAATACCCCCCCCTAGAGGTGACTGTATTTGAAGCAGGCTTAAAATGGTGCTTCCCTTGCTATTTCTTGTCTGGTTCAGCAACCCTAATGGAGCCCATTCTCAACCACCCCACTAAACTAAACACTGAGCGCGCATACCCTAGCACTGCGCGCCCAATTCGGACGGTGACCTCTGTCAGGTAATTGGCGAATCAAGACAAAAAACAAAAGTTGAAGCTGGCGGGACGAGTCGACATATCGCCACTTTACTCGCCAGGAGTTTCAAGCATTCGTCATTAGTCTTCACGCCCAACGCATCACGCCCCCGCAATGATCGCATCGGCGATTTTCTCGGCTGACATTAATGTTGGAAAATTCGTATTGGCAGAGGGCACAACAGGGAAGATTGACGCATCCACCACGCGCAAGCCTTCAATCCCCTTCACCCGACCATCGATATCCACCACCGACATCGGGTCTTCTGGCCGGCCCATGCGGCAGGAACAGGAAGCATGCCAAACGCCAATGGTTGCCTTGCGGATAAAGGCTTCGAGTGCCGCGTCATCGGTCAACACCTGATCAATGCGGAAACCCTCGACCACGAAGCGATCAATGAAATAGCTTCGCAGAAAAGCCGGTCCATCCAGCACCATGCTGATCAATTTGGTCAGCATGCGGTTCTTGTCATTCACCACGCCAAGCTTGCGTACGCGGTCGCTATAGCTGGCGGGGAAGTGATTATCCGTGACCTTGCCAAGCTCATCACTCATCTGGATTGCGGCCATCATGCGAAAGCCACTCATCAGCCGATCAAGGTCGCGCTTGTCTGACAGAAGGTTGAATTCGACAATCGGTTCATCGCGCCAATTGCTGGAAGCGAGTTTCAACTGCCCGCTTTCCGAATAGGTCTTGTTCACCCATAGCAGCATGGAAGCCACTTGCTCCCCCACGGCATGCCAGGCGGATTTGCTGACGACAGCCGCGAACATATCCCCCGCCGGCACGCCTTCCATCTGGGACGAATAGCGCAGCCCAAGCAGGATGTGTCGGCGCGTTTGATTATCCACCCGCGCACCGCGCTTCAGGAAGGAAGACAGCGCAATGGAAGGATGATCCATCAGGCCCTGGCCCACCCCCGGCAAGGCCATGCGCACCGGAATACCCAGATCACGCAAATGCCCGACGGGGCCAATGCCCGAACGCAGCAAATGCGCGGGGGAATGAATGGCGCCGCAGGACAGAATGATCTCCCGCCCCATGAAGCGCTGTTCCTGCCCGCGCACCAAGGCGACCACGCCCACGCAGCGCTGGTCTTCGAAGATCAATTCCTTCACCTGGGTTTCGCAGGAAATCGTCAGGTTTTCCCGTTTGCGCGTTTCACGGTCCAGATAACCCATGGCGGCTGAAACACGCTGTTCCTCAGCGTTCGAAATGGTGATCGGGAAATAGCCATCCTCGAAAAACCCGTTCTGGTCTTCCAAAGCCTTGAAGCCGGCAGCGGCGAAGGATTTAGCTGCGGCCTTGGCGTGGTTATTCCAATTCTCGGGCTTGATGCGGCGGACCTTGATGCGCCCTTCCTTCCCATGGAAGGGGCCATCGAAATCAAGATCGTGTTCAACCTTTTTGAAATAGGGCAGCACCGCATCCCAATTCCAACCGGTCGCGCCACGCGCTTCCCATTCATTGTAATCCGTCGGCGCGCCGCGATTGGCCATCTGCCCATTGATGGAAGAACCGCCACCCAAAACCCGCGCCTGTTCGTATTTGCGCAAGGGCGGTCGTTCCCCGGGATTATTGTGAGAGACAATCTGCGTATGAACGCGGAGTTCCGTCCAATGAAAGCGCGGGTCGAAATAGGCTGTGCCCGGGTAGCTATCGCGGATTTCCTTGGCTTCCTCACCGGGCGGCGCATCAGGGCCGGCTTCACAGAGCAGCACCTTATGGCCGCTGCGGGCTGACAGCCGATGCGCCAGCACAGAACCGGCGGAACCGCCGCCCACAATAATCGTATCGAACATCACGCTTCCTCTTCTAAGTATCAACCCTGCGAAATCATCCGCCCCAAGGGACGCCCGCCACAGATATGCACATGGAAATGCGGCACTTCCTGGCCGGAATGCATGCCCATATTCATCAGCACGCGATAGCCATCTGGCTCCAAGCCCAGGCCCTTCGCCACCTGGCCCACCGCACGCCAGAAGCCGGTGATTTCATCCGCACTCGCCTGCGCGCTGAAATCAGCGATGGAGACATATTTGCCCTTCGGGATCACCAGCACATGCACCGGCGCCTGAGGCGCGATGTCATGGAAGGCCAGCGCATGATCATCCTCATGCACCTTCTTCGCCGGGATTTCGCCGCGCAGGATGCGCGCGAAGATGTTGCTGTCATCATAGGGGCCAAGGCCATTGACCGGCATGGGGTTATGCCTCCCTCGTGGAAATTACCTGCCTCACCATGCCATGCGCAGCCAGGATTGGAAGCCCGCTCAGGCGGCGCCGAGCCAGGCCGCCGCCGCCCGATCCGCGCCACTCGGCAAGGGCGCGTCACGATCGGCCATCCAGGCCAGGATATCGCCGGCCACCGCGGCACCGCCCAGATCGCGCAACAGCATGTGATGACCTTCCGGGTAGAAGGCGACACGCTGGGCGGCGCCGCTCGGCAATTGCGCCAGGGCAGCGCGAATCGGCTTGGGCGGCACCAGCTCATCCTTTGCGCCGTAAAGTACCAAGGCTGGGGCGGTGAAGCGCGGCAGGGCGGCGGTGGCGGCATCCATCAAATCAACCAAGCCGGCCACGGCATCCACCCGCGTTGCCTTGATCAATTGCGGGTCGCGGGACCAGCGGCGCCAGGCGTCCAGATTATCGGTCGGGCGAAACACCGGCGCGTTGGATGAAAGCTCCAGCCCCGGCGTCAGCGCCACCATGACATCCAATGTCCAGCGCATGGGCCAACCAAGGCTAGCCCGCCCACGCAAGGCCGGGGCGGAAAGCACGAGGCCATCGGCCATGGGCGCCTTGCTGCCGGCCAGGACCAGCACCGCGCCCCCCATGCTTTCGCCCATCATGAAGACCGGCAGGCCAGGATGGCGGGCGCGGATCAGCCCAGCGGCGGTAATGGCATCCTGCGCCAGGGTTTCATGCCCCGGCCAAACACCGCGCGGCGCAGTGCCGCCAAAGCCGCGCTGGTCATAAGCGTAAAGCGCAACCCCGGCGGCGGTGAACCAGGGCGCGGCATCTTCCGCGAAGGACCGGCCATATTCATTCATGCCATGCAAGGCGAGCATCACGGCGCGCGGCGGGCCATCCGGTCGCCAGGCATGCAACGGCAGGCGCAGCCCATCGGCCATGACCAGCGCATCATCCAGCACGGCGGGCCTGGTCACCACCGGCCCCATGGGCGCGCGGGCCTCGGCACAGCCGGCGAGCGCCAATCCGGCCAGCAGCGCCCGTCGCGACGTTATGAAGGGCTTCATGGTCATGGCTGTCAGATAGGGTGCCGGGCAAGGCTGGTCCATCACCCCCTCGCCCGGTATGATGAGGCAAAGCTCTACCGAATGAGGACCCAGATGCGCGACCAGCAAATGACCGGCTATGGCCCGAAGCCTGTGGTGGGTGTCACGCCCGAACAGCGCGTCACGGTCCATAGCCGCAAGGTGGCCTGCGATGGCGAAGCGGCAAGCGGGCTCGGCCATCCGCGCATTTGGCTGCATATTGAAGGCCATGATGTGACCTGCCCTTATTGTTCCATCACCTATGCGCTGGCCGAAGGCGCTGGCGAGGATCATGGCCATTGAAGATGGCGCCGGCCCTGAAGCAGCTCGCCCGCATGGCAAAGCCTTGAGCGAGGCTATTGCGGGGGCCGAGGGCCTGCCGGAAACCAAGCCCGGCGAACGCCATCTGATTCTGGTGGATGGTTCGGGCTATATCTTCCGCGCCTATCACGCGCTGCCGCCAATGACGCGCCCGGATGGTACGCCGGTGAATGCGGTTTTCGGCTTCACCAATATGTTGTCTCAATTCCTGCTGCGGCATGCTGCAAGCCACATAGCGGTGGTGTTCGATGCCGGGCGCAATACGTTCCGCAATGAAATTTACCCGAATTACAAGGCGCATCGCCCGGACCCGCCGCCGGAATTGGTGCCGCAATTCGGCCTGATCCGCGATGCGACCGATGCCTTTGGCGTCGCACGCGTGGAGCAGGAAGGGTTTGAAGCGGATGATCTGATCGCTGCCTATGCCAAGGCGTTCGAGGCAACGGGCGGGCATGTCACGATTGTGTCTTCCGACAAGGACCTGATGCAATTGATCCGCCCTGCGGTGCAGATGCTCGACCCCATGAAGCAGAAGCCGCTGCGCGCGCCGGAGGTGATGGAAAAATTCGGTGTGCCGCCGGAAAAAGTGGTGGATGTGCAGGCGCTGGCCGGCGATGCGACGGATAATGTACCGGGCGTACCGGGCATTGGCATCAAGACAGCGGCGCAATTGATTACTGAATATGGTGATCTTGAAACGCTACTGGCGCGGGCGGGGGAAATCAAGCAGCCGAAGCGCCGCGAAGCGCTGTTGGAAAATGCTGAAATGGCGCGGATTTCGCGCCGGCTGGTGGCTTTGGATGACACTGCGCCGCTGCCGCTGGAGATTGCCGCGCTGGAAGCCAAGGCACCAGGCGATGGCAAGCTGGAATCCTTTCTGCGCGCGCAGGGTTTCCGTTCCATCCTGGCACGCATGGGTTTTGGTGAGGCGAATGGCGCACCGCATCGCGCAGCAAGCCGCGCCATGGCGCCTGAGGCCCCTGCGGCAGACGCGCCCAATGTCGCCGCACCCTTTGGCGCCTATGATTGCGTGACCGATGAAGCCACCTTGGCGCGCTGGGTTGCGCTGGCGCGTGAAGCGGGCGTGGTCGCGGTGGATACGGAAACCGATAGCCTGGATGCGCGCCGCGCCAATATGGTTGGGTTTTCCCTTGCCATTGCGCCTGGCCGCGCCTGTTACGTGCCGATCCGCCATGGCAGCACGGGCGATATGCTGGCCGCGCCGGCGCCGGAACAGATTGCACCAGATGTCGCTTTCGCGCTGCTGCGGCCGCTTTTCACCGATGCAGCCGTGCTCAAGGTTTTTCAGCATGCGAAATATGATCTGGAAGTGCTGGCGCGGGCCGAGAATGGCGGCTTTGCTGAAATAGCGCCGATTGATGACACCATGATGCTGTCCTACGCCATGGAAGCCGGTCGGCATGGTCATGGCATGGATGAACTTTCGGTGCTGCATCTGGGCCATAAGCCGATCAGCTTTGATGAGGTGACCGGCACCGGCAAGGCACGCATGCTGTTCAGCGAAGTGCCTTTGGACAAGGCCACCGCTTACGCCGCCGAAGATGCGGATGTGACGCTGCGGCTTTGGCTGCTGCTGCGCCCGCGCCTGCGCGCTGATGGGGCGCTGGCGAGTTACGAACAGATCGAACGCCGCATGATCCCGGTGCTGCGCGCCATGGAAGCCGCCGGCGTGAAGGTGGATGGCGCGGAATTGGCGCGCATTGGGGAAGATTTCGCGGGGCGCCTCACGGTCCTGGAAGCGGCCATTCATCAGCTTGCGGGACGCGCCTTCAATGTTGGCTCACCCAAGCAATTGGGCGAGATCCTGTTTGATGAAATGGGGCTATCGGGTGGACGCAAGGGCAAGACTGGCGCCTATTCCACCGATGCGGCGGTACTGGAAGAACTCAGCGCGCAGGGTGTGGAATTGGCGGGCAAGGTGCTGGAATGGCGCCAATTGGCCAAGCTGAAATCCACCTATGTTGAGGGCCTGGCCGCGCAGATCGATCCCGCCGATAAGCGCGTGCATACATCCTATCAGATGGCGATCACTTCGACCGGGCGGCTTTCTTCCACTGATCCGAATTTGCAGAATATCCCGATCCGGAGTGAAGAAGGCATGCGCATCCGCCGCGCCTTCATTGCCGAAAAAGGCCATGTGCTGGTGGCCGCCGATTACAGCCAGATTGAACTGAGATTGCTGGCGCATTTGGCCGATGTGCCGACTTTGCGCGAAGCCTTCGCCGCCGGTGAGGATATTCACGCCCGCACCGCATCGGAAATTTTCGGCATTCCGCGCGACAAGGTGGATAAGGAAGCACGCCGCCGCGCCAAGATGATCAATTTCGGCATCATCTATGGCATGTCGGCTTTTGGCTTGGCGACCCGGCTTGGGATTCCGCCAGGTGAAGGCCGCGCCATCATTGATGCCTATTTCGCGCAATATCCGGGCATAAGGCAGGAAATGGAGCGCTTGAAGGAAGAAGCGCGCACCCATGGCTTTGTGCGCACGCCCTTTGGCCGCAAGCTCTGGATTCCGGATATCGCGACACGTGACCCGGTGCGGCGCGCCGGGGCGGAACGCGCTGCGATCAACGCCCCCTTCCAGGGTGGCGCGGCGGAGATCATCAAGCGCGCCATGGTGCGCCTGCCGCGCGCCCTGCGCGATGCGGGGCTGAAGGCACGCATGCTGTTGCAAGTGCATGATGAATTGGTGTTTGAAGTGCCGGAGGCTGAGGTGGAAGCCACCAGCGCGCTCGTGCGGCGAATCATGGAATCGGTTGCCACATTGCGCGTGCCGCTTTCGGTTGAAGTCGGGCAGGGCCATTCCTGGGCAGAGGCGCATTGAACATGGCATCGGGCTGGAGCAGCACTGAAAAACGCACGCTGGCGCAAATCTGCGCCGCACATTTCGTCAGCCATGTGCATTTCCTGGTGCTGCCACCGCTATTTCCGCTGCTGCGTGAAGCGCTGGATGTTTCCTATATCGAACTCGGCCTGGCGCTGACGGTCTTCAACATCGTCTCGGCCTTCACCCAGGCGCCGATGGGCTTTGTGGTGGATCGTGTGGGGCCGCGCAAAATGCTGGCTGCCGCACTCACCTTGGGCGGTTCTTCCTTTATCCTGCTTGGGTTGTTTCCAAGCTGGCCGATGCTGATGGTGGCTTCCGCCATGGCGGGGCTTGCCAATTGCGTCTATCACCCGGCGGATTACGCGGTGCTTGGTTCTGATATCAGCGAAGGCCGGGTCGGCCGCGCTTTTTCGCTGCATACGGCCTGCGGCTACCTGGGTGGCGCGGTGACGCCGGGCTTCATGCTGGGCATTGCGTCTTACGCCGGCATGTCCTGGGCGATGATCGCGGGCGGGTTGATCGGCCCCCTGGTCGCGATACCCTTGATTTTCGCCGCACGACGCGACGCCGCCAAGCCGCGCCCGGCAAGTGCGGCGCAAAAGCCCGCAGAAGCCAGTGGCATTCGCCGCGTGCTGACGCCCGCCGTGCTGGCAATGACGCTGTTTTTCATCATGCTGGCGCTTGCCAATGGCGGCATTCATAGCTTCTCGGTTGCGGCTTGGGTGGGGCAGGGCTTTTCGCTGGAACTCGCGAGCGCGGCCTTGACGGCATATCTTTTCGCAAGCGCGGTTGGCGTGCTGGCGGGGGGGTATATCGCGGATTGGACGAAGCGGCATGGCTTGGTCGCCACTTTCGGCTTCATCGCCGCTGCGACCATGATGTTGCTGGTCGGCAATGGTATTTTCCTGGGCTATGCGTTGATTGCCGCCATGATGGTCACCGGCCTGCTGACCGGCATGATCATGCCGTCGCGTGATATGCTGGTGCGCGCCGCCGCACCGCCGGGGCAGGCGGGGGCGGTGTTCGGCATTGTCTCCACCGGCTTCAATATCGGCGGGATGGTGGGGCCGCCCTTATTTGGCTGGTTGCTGGAAGCGGGAGAGCCGCGGCTGATCTTCATCACCACCGCAGGCTTCATGCTGCTGACGGCGGTGATGGCGATTGGGCAGGAATGGCGGTTGGCACGCCGCCGCCGCGCGGCCATGACTGCGGCGGAATGATCAAGCCTTCGCATCGCTCGGTCGGCTAGAGCAGATCACGTTCAGATGGAATCATCTGAACGTGTGAAGATGCTCGAAAAACAATGATCTAGAGCGGGTTGCGTGAACCCATGTGAACGCAACATGCTCTAGCGGATCAACATGGGTCGCTTTCGCAGGCGGTTATAGGGTCTCGTTAGACCCAGCGCCTCACGCGCTTGCGATAGCCTTCATAAGCCGCGCCGAAACGTGTGCTGAGGTAGGCTTCCTCCTTCACCACCACCAACCGATCCAGGGCCAAATGGCAGGCCAGCACGGCAAGCCAGCCCCAAAGATCACCCCAGCGCAGTGCAAAGCCCAGCACCACCACCAGAAAGCCAAGGTAGATCGGGTTGCGGCTGAAGCGGAACGGCCCGGTCGTCACCATGGCTGCATCGGGCCGATCCGGCCTTGGGTCATTGCCCGCCTGCACCAGCGCCAGCAGCGCCCAGCCGATCAGCGCCACCCCCAGAAAAATCACGAGCACGCCGTAATCAGGCAAGGGCGGGCCGAGCAGCACCGGGAAGAAAAGATGCGCGAACCAGGCCACCGCCAAGACGCCGCCCACCAGCACAGGCGGCGGCAGGCGCACGCCGGGGCCGTGATCTGCTTCGGTCATGGCTTATCCTCCGGCAATTTCATCCAGGGGGGCGGTTGCAGTGTCAGGCGCGCCTCGCCCGCCATCAGCACCCCCTTTCCCAGCCATTCCAAACGCAACAAAGCCAGGCCCTGCGTGCCCTGGCTGGAGCGCATTTCCCCGGCCTCAGCCCCATCCGGCGTTAAAATCGGCACCCCGCGCCCCGGGGCAGGGCCTTCAATCACGACCGGCACCAGCCGGCGCTTGAGCAAGCCACGATACCGCGTCCGCGCGGTCAGTTCCTGGCCCATATAGCAGCCTTTGGTCCAGGAAATGCCGTGCAGCTCATCAAAGCCGCCTTCCAGCAGTACGGATTTCTCGGCTTCCATATCCTTGGACCCATCGGGCAGGCCAAGGGTCAAGCGATGCGCCGCGTAATCCGCTGGGCTGGCATTGCAGGGCAGGCCAGTGCCCGCCAGCGCCCGCCAGCCCGCTTCCGGCAGGCGCGGGTCACGCGCCGCCAAGCCTTCAGATGTCACGCCCTCCCCCCAAGCCGCATGCACGCGCCACTCCGCCGAGGCATCGCGCAGCGCCACCTTGGCGCGCAGCTTGAAGCGGCTCAGGCGCGTGATCAGCATGGCAAGCTGCGCCGCTTCCACATCCAGCAGCAGCGCATCATTCGTTGCGATGACAAAGAAATCAGCAAGCCACTTGCCCTGCGGCGTCAGCAGCGCGGCCCAGACCGCCTGATCCACCCGTGCCTTGGTCACATCATTCGAAACCAACCCCTGCAGGAAGGCGACACGGTCCTCCCCCGAGATTTCCAAAATGGCACGATCCGGCAAGGCTGCGAGTTTCATGCCCTAAACCTGTGTCGGCAGGGGCACGGCTGCAACCTCCCCCTCCGGCGCGGGAAGTGGTAAGGGCGCCGGGTGCGCATTCTTTTCATCTCCTCCACCCGCATTGGCGATGCGGTGCTGTCCACCGGCCTGCTGGACCACCTGATGCGGGCGCATCCGGAAGCGCGCTTCACCATTGTCTGCGGGCGGGTGGCGGAGGGCGTGTTTCGCCGCATGCCGCAGCTTGAACGGCTGATAAGCGTGGAAAAGCGGCCCTATTCGCTGCATTGGCTGGAAATCTGGGGCCAGGTGGCCGCGACGCGCTGGGATTTGGTGGTGGATTTGCGGGCTTCCGCCATTGCCTGGCTGCTTTGGACGCGCGCGCGCAAAATCATCCAGGGCGGGCGGCGGCCCGGCCATCGGCTGACGCATCTGGCGGCACTTTTGGGCGTTGACCCCCCACCGCTGCCCGTGATCTGGACCGCGCGGGAAGATACCGCCCGCGCCGCTGCGCTCCTGCCGGCAGGCCGCCTTTGGCTGGTGTTGGGGCCGACCGCCAATTGGCACCGCAAGGTCTGGCCGGCGGAGCGTTTTGCCGAATTAGCCCTGCGGCTGACCGCGCCAGACGGGGCTTTGCCCGGCGCGGGGATTGCCATTCTGGGCGGGCCGGGGGATCAGGAACGCAGCATGGCGACCCCGGTTCTGACCGCCTTGCCCCAGGCGCTTGACCTGGTGGGCAAGCTTGACCTGCCCGAGGTAGCGGCGGTGCTGGCGCGCGCCGCCATCTTCATCGGCAATGACTCCGGCCTGATGCATCTGGCCGCCGCCGCCAGCGCGCCCACACTTGGCCTGTTTGGCCCGACCCCGTCCGATGAATATGGCCCCGCCGGCCCCAAGGCGAGCGCCGTTCTGGCCGATGGCCCCCCTGGTCAGGGCGTGATGGAAGATTTGCCCGTGGCGCGGGTGTTGGAAGCCGCCCGCGCGCTGATCGGCCAGGCCGCGCGGGTGCCGGCGTGATGCCGAAACTCTCCATCCTGATCGTCGCGCGGAATGAGGAAGCGCGGCTGCCCGATTGCCTCGCCTCCGCTGCTTTCGCAGATGAGATTGTGGTGGTGCTGGACCGCACCACGGATGGAAGCGCCACGCTTGCCCGCGCAGCGGGTGCCCTTGTGCTGGAAGGCGCTTGGGAATTGGAAGGTGATCGGCGCAATACCGGCATTTCCGCCTGCACGGGCGACTGGATCCTGGAATTGGATGCGGATGAACGCGTGGATGGCGCTTTGGCCGCTGAAATCCGCCGTGTGATCGCAACCAGCACTTTCGCCTGGCATCAGGTGCCGGTGGATAATTACGTGGGCGATCGGCTGCTGCGGCATGGTTGGGCGGGGAGTTTCGGCACGACCTCCGTCCCCCGCCTGTTTCAGCGTGGCGCGAAACGCTGGCGCGCGCAGCGCGTGCATCCGGGGCTGGATTGGGTGGGCAAGCAAGGCCCGCCGATCAAAACCGGCGCGCTGGTGCATCTGGTGGATCGCGATATTTCCGACATGCTGCGGCGGTTGGACAAGTATTCCTCGGCCAAGGCAGCGGATCTGATCGCGTCCGGCGATATCGGCACGCTGCGGGCCAATCTGCGCCGTTTTATCAGCCGCGCCTTCAAATCCTATGTGTCTCGCAAAGGGTATCGCGAAGGGGCGTGGGGTGTGCTGCTGGCGTTTTGTACCGGCGCCTTTCCCTTGCTGTCTTATCTGAAAGCGCGGTTGGAGCCGGAACGCCATGGCGGGCGGAAGCCATGAGGATTGCGCAGGTCATGGCCGGCGCGCCGATGGGTGGGGCTGAGGCGTTTTTTGAACGCGCCACGATTGCGCTGAAGCACGCGGGCGATGTTGTGCTGCCCATCATTCGGCGTGATGCGGGACGTGCGGCGCGGCTTCGCGATGCAGGCTTGGCCCCAGTGGAATTGGCCTTTGGTGGCGCGCTTGATGTGCTGACCAGGCCGCGTCTGCGGCGTGCCTTACAGGATTTCAAACCCGATCTTGTGATGGCCTGGATGCAGCGCGCCGCGCGCTTCACGCCCGCGGGGCCTTGGGTTTTGGTTGGGCGTTTCGGCGGCTATTATGATGTGAAGTATTTCCGCCATTGCGATCATCTGGTTGCGAATACGCATGATCTGGTGCGCGCCATCACCGCCGCACCCTGGCCGCCCGCGCGTGTGCATTATTTGCCGAATTTCGTTGAGGATTTCGCGGGCAGCGCCCCCGCTGATCTGCCCGCTGCCAGCAATGCGCCTCGGCTTTTGGCCATGGGGCGGCTGCATCCCAATAAGGGTTTTGATGTGCTGCTGCGCGCCATCGCGCTGCTGCCGCGCGGGCATGTCTATCTGGCGGGCGCGGGGCCGGAAGAAGCCGCCCTGCGCGCCCTGGCCGCAGAACTGGGCATCACGGAGCGTGTGAGTTTTCTTGGCTGGCGGCGCGATATTGGTGCACTTTTGGCAGCGGCGGATATCTTCATTTGCTCATCGCGCCATGAACCGCTTGGCAATATCGTACTGGAAGCCTGGTCTGCTGCGAAGCCGGTGATTGCCGCCGCCGCGCAAGGCCCGAGTGAATTGATCAGCGATGGCAAGGATGGCGTGCTGGTGCCGCGTGAAGATGCGGCGGCGCTTGCCAACGCTATTGCTGAACTGTCTGAAAATCCTGAGCGCGCGGCTGCCCTTGCCACAGCGGGCCGCGCGCATTTTGCCGCAACCTTTGCTGAAGGACCGGTAATGGCGCATTGGCGCCGCTTGCTCGCGGACCTCAAACCCGCGGGAAGGGCGTAGCGCCATGTGCGGCATAGCCGGGCTTGCGCTCCGCTCTGGAGCATCCCCTTCCGCCACAGTGCTGGAAGCGCTCACGCGTGCGTTGGCGCATCGCGGACCGGATGGCGGGGGGCATCATGTTTCGGGCAATGTGGCACTCGCCCATACCCGCCTTGCGATCATTGATCTTGCCACGGGCGATCAACCGCTTTTCGCCGGTGCCGCTGCCTTGGTAGCGAATGGTGAGGTCTATAATTACCGCGAATTGCGTGCCGAGTACGCGCTGCCTGCTGCCACCGCTTCGGATTGTGAGCCACCCCTGCATTTGTATCGCCGCGATGGTGCGGGATTCGCGCAGCTTTTGCGCGGCATGTATGGCATAGCGATCCATGATCGCGCTGCGCGGCAGGTGCTGCTGGCGCGCGACCCTTTCGGCATCAAGCCGCTTTACATCGCCGAGACCGCCGATGGCATCGCCTTTGCGTCCGAACCGCAGGCGCTGGTCGCTGCCGGGTTGGTCACGCCGCAACTGCATCGCCCCGCCCTGCATGAATTGCTGCAACTGCAATTCACCAGCGGGCCAGAGACGATCTTCCAAGGCATCAGCCGTGTCCTGCCAGGTGAGACCATCACCATCGCCGATGGCCGCATCATCGCCCGCGCGCGCCGCGCTGCCTTGCCGGCGGAAGGGCCGGAAGCGATTTCGGAAGAAGCGGCCCTTGCGCGGTTGGATGCGGCGCTGATGGAAAGCGTTGACCTGCATCAGCGGAGCGATGTGCCGTACGGCATGTTCCTCTCGGGCGGGACGGATTCCGCTGCCGTATTGGCCGCCATGGCGCGCATCAATACCGCGCCGGTTCTGGCCTTTACGGCCGGCTTTGATGTGGCCGGTGCGGCGGATGAACGTGAAGCGGCCGCCACAGCGGCGCGTGCTGCTGGTGCGCGGCATGTGCGTGTGGACATTACCCGCGATATGGTCTGGCGACATTTGCCCGAGATTATCGCCTGCATGGATGATCCCGCCGCCGATTACGCCATCATCCCAACCTGGTTCCTCGCCCGCGCTGCACGGCAGGAAGTGAAGGTGGTGCTGTCTGGTGAAGGCGGTGATGAATTGTTTGGCGGCTATGGCCGCTACCGCGCGGCGATGCGCCCCTGGTGGCTCGGTGGCAAGACCATGCGCGGCCATGGCGCTTTTGATCGGCTTGATGTGCTGCGTGAACCGCTTGCGGATTGGCGCGATGGCATCGCCGCCGCTGAAGCCGCCGCTGCGCTGCCGGGCCGTTCACGCCTGCAAATCGCGCAAGCGACCGATTGCGCCGATTGGTTGGCGCATGATTTGCTCATCAAGCTTGATCGCTGCCTGATGGCGCATGGGGTGGAAGGCCGCACGCCCTTCCTTGATCCCGGCATGGCTGCTGCCGCTTTCCGCCTGCCGGACAAGCTCAAAATTCGTGATGGGCGGGGGAAATATCTGCTGCGCCAATGGCTCGCGAAGAACTTTCCGGCCAGCGAGCCCTTCCGCGCCAAGCAGGGTTTCACCGTGCCGGTTGGCGCCTGGATCGCCGATGTGGCGGACAAGCTGGCACCTTTGGTGGCGCGCCAGCCAGGTGTTGCGGAAATCGCCAAGACTGATCGCATCCTGCCGCTGTTTCGCGCGGCTGCCGGCAAGCGTGAAGGCTTCGCCGCCTGGCATTTGCTGTTTTACGCGCTTTGGCATCGGCGCCATATCCAAGGTGCCGCGCCCGCAGGCGATGTTTTTGAAACCCTTTCCCAGAAGTGACGACAGGAAAACCCATGGCGAAACGCGGCGCATCGCGGCAGGCTCTTCGTATCGCGACCTGGAATATCAACAGCGTGAGATTGCGCCTGCCCCTGCTTCAAAACCTGGTGACTGATCTGGCACCTGATGTGATCTGCCTGCAGGAAACCAAATGCCCGGATGAGGCTTTCCCGCATGAAGGCATCGAAGCACTTGGCTTCACGCATCGGCTGGTGCGCGGCATGAAGGGCTATAATGGTGTCGCGGTGTTATCGCGCTTGCCGATCAGCTTGCGCGCCGATGATCCCGATTGGTGCGCCAAGGGTGATTGCCGGCATATGGGCGTGATGCTGGACGCGCCAGGCGGCCCGGTTGAGCTGCATAATTTCTACGTGCCTGCGGGTGGCGATATTCCCGACCGCACCGCCAATCCGAAATTCGGCCACAAGCTTGATTTCGTCGCGGAAGCCACGCGCTGGTTCGCGGGCCGAGGCGCCAAGCGCGCCGTGCTGGTGGGCGATTTGAACATTGCGCCCCTTGAACATGATGTCTGGTCCCACAAGCAATTATCGGATGTGGTGTCGCATACACCCATCGAAGTTGAAGGGCTGCTCGGCTGGCAGAAAGCCGCTGGCTGGCATGACGCGCTGCGCCATTTCGTCCCCGAAGATCAAAAGCTTTACACTTGGTGGTCCTATCGCGCGCGGGATTGGCGCGCGGCGGATCGTGGCCGGCGGCTGGATCATGTCTGGGTCAGTGATGATCTGGCGGGCGGGCTCAAGCGCCATCTGGTGTTGAAGGATGCGCGGGATTGGCCGCAAGCGTCTGACCATGTACCCGTGCTGGTGGAGCTTACGCCATGAAACGTCGCCTTTTCCTGCTGGCCTTGCTGCCAGCCGCCTGCGCCCAGCCCAACCAGCCCCCGCCCGTGACCGCCGCGCCACCGGCGGAGGAACCCGAACAGGTTTTCGCCCCTGGTCCAATCGCCTGGGATCGGCTGAACGAAGACCAGAAACGCCGCGCCCGGGACGCCATGCGGCGGCTTGGCTATGATATCTCCAGCGAAGAAGCGATCCTGCGCCAATGGAACGCGCTGCCCCCGGCCAAGCAGCGTTTCGCGATTCGCCGGCCGCCACCGCCGGCGCCAGCACCCCCGCCCCGGGCGGGCGCAACATCCCGCCCAGCGGCGCGCCCCGCGTCCCGGCCGGCAAGCGCCTCGCCGCGGCCGCCGACGCCGCCGCGCTAAACCGCACCCAGGGAGGGCAAGTGATGCTTGTAACGGGCCATAAAAATGGGCTTTTGCTGCGCCGCACATGCTTGACAGTGGCAGCACCCCCCCGTAAAGGCGCGACGGCTTCTGGCGAGGATCGCTTGGGGAGCAAAAGGTGACTAACCAGCCCTCCCTGGGTGCGGTTTAGCGCGGCGGCGTCGGCGGCCGCGGCGAGGCGCTTGCCGGCCGGGACGCGGGGCGCGCCGCTGGGCGGG
>JADCFP010000085.1 GCA_020249465.1 Roseomonas sp.
AAAGACAAACAGCAGAAAGCAGACCTTCAGCACGAACCAAATGGGGCCCGGAATCCAGGTGAGCGGCTCAATCGCCAGTGGCGGATACCAGCCCCCCAGGAACAGAATGGTCGTCAGCGACGCCATCAGGATCATATTCGCGTATTCACCAAGGAAGAATAGCGCGAAGGACATGCTGCTATATTCAACGAAGAAACCCGCCACCAATTCGCTTTCGCCTTCCGGCAGGTCAAACGGCGCGCGATTGGTCTCGGCCAATGTCGAGATGAAGAAGATCACGAACATCGGGAAAAGCGGGATGAAGAACCAAAGATTCTCCTGCGCCTTCACGATGTCATTCAGATTGAGCGAACCCACGCACAGCAGCACGGTGACAATCACAAAGCCCATGCTGACTTCATAAGACACCATCTGCGCGGCAGACCGCAGCGCGCCGAGGAACGCGTATTTCGAATTGGAAGCCCAGCCTGCTATGATAATGCCGTAAACGCCAAGCGATGAAATCGCGAAAAGATAGAGAATGCCGACATTGATATCGGCAATCGCCCAGCCATCATTCACAGGAATCACCGCCCAAGCGAGCATAGCCAGCATGAAGGTCAGCATCGGCGCAAACAGGAACAGGAGCTTATTCGCCCCTGTCGGCACAATGGTTTCCTTGAGCAGCATCTTGAGCGCATCGGCGAAGGGCTGCAGCAAGCCAAAGGGTCCAACGACATTCGGGCCACGACGCATCTGCATCGCAGCCAGCACCTTGCGTTCAGCCAGAGTAAGGAAGGCAACCATCACCAGCAAGGGCACCAGCAGCGCCAAAGCCTTGGCCAGCGTCAGCGCCAGGACACCAATAGGAGAGGCAAGAAATTCGCTCATCGCCTTACTCCGCCGCCAAAGCCTGCTGCGGCCCATAGACCGCGGCGCATTCCGCCATGACATCGGATGCGCGGCTGATCACATCTGCGCGGTGATAATCCGTGATCGGCAGTCGGAAGGGCGTGGCTTCCATCGCCATCGCGGCCTGCGGGCCGGCCATATCAGCGCAGCCTGAAGCCGCCACTTCGCCAATGCGCGCAAAGACCGCGCTGACACTCGCCAGCCGCGCACGCAGCGCATCCAGATCATTGTAAGGCAGTGTCTTGCCGACACCTTCGCTGAAGGCGCGGATGATGCGCCAATCCTCTCGCGCCTCGCCTGGCGGGTGAATGGCGCGATAGCTGCGCTGTGCACGGGCTTCGGTATTCACCCAGGTCGCGTCCTTTTCCGTATAGGCCGCACCTGGCAGCAGCACATCGGCGCGCGCCGCCATCGCATCACCATGATGGCCCTGATAGATGACGAAAGTGCTGGCCGGGATGCGCGCCGGATCAAAGCCATCCGCATTCAGCAGCCACAACGCATCCACACCAACGCCGAGCATCGCGGCAAGGTCCTTGCCCCCCTGCCCCGGCAGGAAGCCAAGCTCCAAGGCGCCAACCTGACCACCGAAGTGATGCAGCAGGTTGAAGCCATGCCAATCGGGCTTCAGCATCCCGGCCTCCGCCGCCACGCGCCATGCTGCTGCCAGCACCGCCGCACCATCAGCGCGCGCAATGGCGCCACGCCCCAGGATCAGCATGGGCTTCTGCGCGGCCTTCAGCGTCGCGGCGAAAGGATGCGGACCATCCAGCAGCGCGGAGAGCACCGCCGGACCTTCGCCCAAATGCTGAGCGCTATAGGTCAGATCAATGCCCGCCGGCCCAATCACGCCGACCGGGAAACGCCCCTGCGCCCAGCGCTTGCGGATACGCGCATTGAGCACCGGCGCTTCCTTGCGCGGATCAGCGCCAATGATCAGCAGCGCATCGGCTTCTTCAATGCCGGCAATGGTCGTGTTGAAGCGATAGAAATCGGGCCGCGCGCCATCAATCGCCGCGCCATCTTCACGACAATCCAGATTGACGCTGCCATAGGCCGCCATCAGATCCTTGAGCGCCAGCACGCTTTCCGCATCCGCAAGCGATCCCGCCACCGCGCCAATCCGGTCTGCCGGCGTTTGCGCCAGCTTCGCAGCAATGGCAGCGAATGCTTCCGCCCAGCTTGCCGCGACCATGCGGCCATCCTTGCGCAGCCAAGGCCGATCCAAGCGGCGGCGCTTCAGGCCATCAAAGGAAAAGCGGCCGCGATCGGCCATCCATTCCTCATTCACCGCTTCATTGATGCGCGGCAGAATGCGCAAAACTTCAGGGCCGCGCGTATCAATGCGGATATTCGCCCCCACGGCATCCAGCACATCAATGCCATCCGTCTTGCGCAATTCCCAAGGCCGCGACACGAAAGCATAGGGCCGACTGGTCAGCGCACCGACCGGGCAAATGTCAATCAGATTGCCGGAAAGCTCAGAGGTCAGCGCCTTTTCGACATAGGTGCCGATTTCCATATTCTCGCCGCGATTGGTCCCGCCCAATTCCGGCGTCCCGGCAACCTCGGCAGCAAAGCGCACGCAGCGTGTGCATTGAATGCAGCGCGTCATCACGGTTTTGATGAGCGGGCCGATATTCTTGTCCTTCACCGCCCGCTTGGCTTCGCCGTAACGCGACTTGTCATGACCATAGGCATAGGCCTGGTCCTGCAAATCACATTCACCGCCCTGGTCGCAGATCGGGCAATCCAGCGGGTGGTTGATCAGCAGAAATTCCATCACCCCGCGCCGCGCATTGCGCACCACGGGCGTATCTGTGAACACCTTCATCCCATCCATCACCGGATAGGCGCAGGAAGCGACCGGCTTTGGCGCCTTTTCCACTTCCACCAGGCACATGCGGCAATTGCCGGCGACGCTCAGCCGTTCATGATAGCAAAAGCGCGGGATTTCCTTGCCCGCCGCTTCGCAGGCTTGCAACACGGAAGACCCATTGGGGACTTCCACTTCAATGCCATCAACCGTGACCTTCGCCATGGCGCTTACTCCGCCGCCTGCGGCATGGAGTGCCGCTTTTTGTAATCGCGAATGCGTTCTTCCATCAGCGGGCGGAAATGCCGGATCAGCCCCTGCACGGGCCAGACGCCACCATCGGCCAGGGCACAAATCGTATGGCCTTCAATGCGGCGCGTGACGTTTTCCAGCACGTCAATTTCCTCGATCTCCGCATTGCCTTCAACCATGCGGTCCATCATGCGCTTCTGCCAGCCCATGCCTTCACGGCAAGGCGTGCACTGGCCGCAGCTTTCATGCTTGTAGAAGGCCGCGAGGCGCGCAATCGCCTTGATCACATCGGTGGATTTATCCATCACAATCACGCCCGCCGTGCCAAGGCCGGAACGGTGTTCGCGCAGTGCATCAAAATCCATCAGCACATCATCACAGATGTGCTTGGGCAATAGTGGCGTGGAAGACCCGCCTGGGATGACACAGAGCAGATTGTCCCAACCGCCGCGCACACCGCCGGCATAACGTTCAATCAGCTCCCGCATCGGGATGCTCATTTCCGCTTCCACATTGCAGGGATTGTTCACATGGCCCTGGATGCAGAAAATCTTCGTGCCCGAATTCTTGGGCCGCCCGAAGGATGAAAACCATTCCGGCCCGCGGCGCAAAATCTCCGGCACCACGGCGATGGTTTCAACATTATTCACCGTGGTCGGGCAGCCATAAAGCCCGACCGCCGCCGGGAAAGGCGGCTTCAGCCGCGGCATCCCCTTCTTGCCTTCCAGGCTTTCGATCAGGGCGGTTTCCTCACCGCAAATATAGGCGCCGGCGCCGCGATGCACGTAAAGATCGAAATCCCAACCAGACCCAGCGGCATTCCGCCCGAGCAGGCCCGCGTCATAGGCTTCCTGGATCGCGGCTTCCAGCACCACGCTTTCATTGTAGTATTCGCCGCGGATGTAGATGTAGCCGGCATGCGCCCCCATCGCGAATCCGGCAATCAGGCAACCTTCAATCAGCGTATGCGGATCGTGCCGAATGATATCGCGATCCTTGCAGGTGCCCGGTTCCGATTCATCTGCATTCACCACCAGGTAGGAAGGCCGGCCATCAGATTGCTTCGGCATGAAGGACCATTTCATGCCGGTCGGGAAACCCGCACCGCCGCGGCCACGAAGCCCTGAATTCTTCACTTCTTCAATGACGGTATCACGTCCGCGCGCAATGATCGCCGCAGTGCCATCCCAATTCCCGCGCATGCGCGCCGCCGCCAAATTCCAGGGCTGACGGCCATAAAGGTTCTGGAAAATCCGGTCTTTGTTTAAAAGGGCCATCCTATTCGTCCCCCCGCCCAGTCAAAACCGTTTGCTCACCCGCCGGTGCGCTGGCCATGCGGCCAATGGCGCTGCCCGGCTTCGGTCTTTCGCCGCGCTTAAAGGCTTCCAACAGTTTCACCGTGCTCTCATAATCAAGATCTTCGTAGTAATCATCGTCAATTTGTAGAATAGGCGCATTCACGCAGGCGCCGAGGCATTCCACTTCCGTCAGCGTAAACATCCCATCCGCACTGGTATCGCCAACACCCTTCAAGCCACCTGCATCCTTGCAGGCGCGTAGCACATCATCCGAACCGCGCAGCATGCAGGGTGTGGTGCCGCAAAGCTGCAAATGATGCCGCCCGATCGGCTTCATGTTGAACATGAAATAGAAGGTCGCGACTTCATAGACCCGGATCGGCGGCATGGAGAGCCGATCAGCGATCACATCCATCGCCACACGCGGCACCCAGGCGCTGCCGGTCAGCCGCCCCATCTGGCGCTGCGCAACATAAAGCAGCGGGATCACCGCACTTGCCTGCTTGCCTTGCGGATAGCGCTTCAGAATGGTCGCGATTTTCGCTTCGCTTTCGGCATCAAAAGCGAAGCTGTCAGGTTCCTTGTGGGCTGGCGCGCTCACCGGTCAATTTCCCCAAAGACGATATCAAGAGAAC
>JADCFP010000086.1 GCA_020249465.1 Roseomonas sp.
GCGCTTGCCTTCGCGCATGGCTTGAATGTGCATTTCAACCTGCTCGACCCCCGCGCGGATATTGATGTGTTCATGATCGCGCCGAAGGGCCCCGGCCATACGGTGCGCAGCGAATACCAAAAGGGCGGCGGCGTGCCCTGCCTGGTGGCAGTCAATCAGAACCCTTCGGGCAATGCGCTGGAAATCGCGCTGTCCTACGCTTCTGCCATTGGTGGCGGGCGTTCGGGCGTGATTGAAACCACCTTCAAGGAAGAATGCGAAACCGATCTGTTCGGTGAACAGACCGTGCTTTGCGGTGGCCTCGTGGAACTGATCAAGGCGGGTTTCGAAACCCTGGTGGAAGCCGGTTATGCGCCGGAAATGGCCTATTTCGAATGCCTGCATGAAGTGAAGCTGATTGTGGACCTGATTTATGAAGGCGGTATCGCCAACATGAATTATTCCATCAGCAATACGGCGGAATATGGCGAATACGTCACTGGCCCGCGCATCATCACCAGCGAAACCAAGGCAGAAATGAAGCGCGTGCTGGAAGACATCCAGTCCGGCCGCTTCGCGCGTGATTGGATGCTGGAAAACAAGGTGAACCAGGCAAGCTTCAAGGCCACGCGCCGCCGCCTGGCTGAACACCCGATTGAAGAAGTGGGTGAGAAGCTCCGCGCCATGATGCCCTGGATCAAGAAGGGCGCGCTGGTGGATAAGGCCAGAAACTGATCCAATGGCGGCCTTTCTTGTGAGAATTGCGAGAGAGGCCGACCATGATGCCTTGCTGGCAACCACCTTTGCGCTGAACCGGTTTGAGCATGAAATCACCGGGGATCGCGCAATCGATATTGCCAGCGCAGAGGCTGTGCTGGGGCATTTCATCCGCCGCGTTGGCAGCACGGGACTTATGCTGGTGGCCGAGGCAGAGGGGCGCGTTATTGGCCATTTATTCCTCGCCTTGGATGAAGCGCCGCCTTACATCGCCCCGGAATATCGTCGTGAAGCCTGGATTTGCGATGCCTTCATCGAAGAGGCTTGGCGTGGCCAAGGCGCCTTCCGCGCCATGCTTGCGCAGGCTGAAGCGCATGCCAGGGCGGCCGGTTGCAGGCGACTTCACATTGGTGTTCTCGCCGGCAATGATGACGCTGAACGCATTTACCGCAAGGCCGGCTTCCGGACCTATGCGCTTCAAATGGTGCGGAATCTGGATCTGGCGTGACGATAAGCGCGACCGATGCAGACTTCACGCGTGATATCCTGGTCTATGGCACCGATTCACCCGATCCAAAATGGCCGAATGGTGCAAAGCTCGCGCTTTCCGGTTTGGGCGCTGTTTTCAGATTCATTAAAATTCACATGTCTCACTGTTCGCTGAACTATATGCTCGGCTATTATACGCTTGGTTGGGGAATGGCGCGGGTGCCTGTTCCCTTAACAATAACATCGGAAAGGAACAGATCACATGAGCATTCTTGGACGCATCATTGGCAGTATTTTTGGCCGCGCCGAAGCGGCGCCCGCTACCGCCCAAGGCGGTGCGAAGGAAGCCGTATCCGCTGCAGCGGCTTCCATTGCCGCGGTTGCTGGCGCCGCCGCTGAGCCGGTGAAGGCGCTGAGCTCAGTGGACCTGGTGGCGCTGATGGAAAGCAAGGCTGCCGCGGCGGGGCAAAAGCTCAATTGGCGCACGTCAATCGTGGATCTGATGAAGCTGCTGAATCTGGACAGCAGCCTCGCAGCCCGCAAGGAACTGGCGACGGAGCTTGGCTATACCGGCGATATGAATGACTCCGCCACCATGAATATCTGGCTGCATAAGCAGGTCATGAAGAAGGTCGCCGAAAATGGTGGCACGGTGCCGGCAGATTTGTTGAGCTGAGGCATTCGCCCGGTGACACTGAAAGGGCCAGCCAAGCGCTGGCCCTTTTTTGTGGCGATGGCGATTTGTATTCTGAAGGAAGGCGTATGGGCTGGTGGTATTTGTTCTTGGCGGGGCTTTGTGAAATCGGCTGGCCGATTGGCCTCAAGCTTGGTTGGGCTGCGGGCGGTTTGCGTTATGGCTGGCTGGCCTTCGCGATACTTTGCATCATCGCGAGTGGCGGGTTGTTGCTGCTGGCCTTGCGGGAAATCCCTGTCGGCACCGCCTATGCTGTTTGGACTGGCATTGGCGCGGTGGGCGCCTTTCTGGTGGGCATAACGCTATTCGGCGATGCGAATACCGCGCTACGCTGGGCTTCCGTAGCGTTGATCACTGCGGGCATTGTTGGCCTGAAATTGGCTTAAGAGAAAGAGAGAGAGAGAGGGCGACATGACCGACACTTCCCATATAATGGCGGCGGATACCGATTACCCGCGCGATTTTCTGGGCTATGGCGCCAATCCGCCCGACCCAAAATGGCCGAATGGTGCGAAGCTCGCGCTTTCCTTTGTGCTGAATTACGAGGAAGGTGGTGAGAACACCGTGCTGAACGGCGATGCCGGCAGCGAGTTATACTTGCATGAAGTGCCGGGCGGGTCGCCCATATTGGGTGAGCGCAATCGTACCGTGGAAAGCCAATTCGATTACGGCGCGCGTGCCGGTGTGTGGCGCATTCTGCGCGCCTTTGCCGCGCGCAAGCTGCCATTGACCGTCTATGGCGTGGGCCGCGCGTTGGAATTGAACCCAACCGTCACGCGCGCCTTCGCCGATGCGGGGCATGAGGTTGCTTCCCATGCCTGGCGCTGGATTGATTATCACAATGTGGATGAGACAACGGAGCGTGCAGAAATCGCGCGTTGCGTTGAAGTGATTGAACGCCTGACAGGAACGCGGCCTGTCGGTTGGTACACGGGGCGTATCAGCCCGAATACGCGGCGCCTGGTCGCGGAGCATGGCGGGTTTTTGTATGATTCGGATTCCTATGCGGATGATCTACCATTTTACGTGACGGCAGCGGGCAAGCCGATGCTGATAATCCCCTACACGCTCGATAATAATGACATGAAATACGCCGTGCCGCCGGGCTTCACGGCGCCGGATGGCTGGGAACAATATGTCACGGATTCCTTCGAAACCCTGCTTGCGGAAGGTCGCGCGGGCGCGCCGAAAATGATGTCGGTTGGCTTGCATTGCCGGTTGATTGGTCGGCCGGGACGTGCGGCGGCGCTGGCGCGGTTTCTGGATCGCGTAGCGGCGACGCCGGATGTTTGGGTCTGTCGCCGCGCCGATATTGCGCACCATTGGTGGGCGCAGCATCCGCCGAAAGCATAAAGGAAAACCTATGTCCTATCCTTTGGAGAAGCGCGAATTGATCGCCGAAGCGCCCGGGCTTCGCATGCAGATTTTGACTTTGGCGGCAGGGCAGGAAGTGCCTTGGCATTGGCATAGCGAAGTGACGGACACCTTCTGGTGCATGGATGGCCCGATGGTGATTGAAATGCGCGCGCCGCGTGAGGAAGTGGAACTTGCTCCTGGCCAGATGCATGCCGTCCCCGCAAAACGCGCGCATCGCGTGTCTGGCAAGGATGGTGGGCGCTGCCGCTTTGCCATTCTGCAAGGGGTTGGTACCTATGATTTCCAGCCTGTTGGCGGTGCGTGAATTTCAAACCCAGAAGAAGGAAAAATCCCATGCTGCAACGTCGTGCCGTATTCGCGCTGGCCGGAAGCACCTTGGCTGCCCCTGCTTTGGCGCAAAGCCGTTACCCATCGCGCCCTATTCGGGTGATTGTGCCCTTCGCCGCCGGTGGCATCATTGATGTGGTAGCGCGCATCGTGACCGAGCCTCTGCCGCGCGTGCTGGGTCAGCCTGTCGTGATTGAAAATCAACCGGGGGCAGGCAGCGCTAGCGGTGCGCGGGCTGTGGCGCGAGCAGCGCCGGATGGGCATACGCTTTTGCTGAATGGTGCCGCGCATAGTGTGATTCCGGCGCTTTATCCCGATGCCGGTTTTGATTCGATTGCCGATTTCATCCCGATTTCTACGCTCGGCGATCAGAGCTTTTTGGTGGCGGTGCATCCATCGCTGCCCGTTCGTGATGTGCCGCAATTGCTGGCCTGGCTGCGGGATAAGCGCGGAGAGGCTACCTTCGCCACCACCGGCATTGGTGCTGCTTCGCATCTTGCCGGTGAATTGCTGAAGAAACTCGCAGGCGTTGATTTCACCATTGTGCAATATCGCGGCACACCGGCGGCCGTGACGGATTTCATGGCAGGCCGCGTGGATTTCATGATTGATAGCCAAACCCTGCTGGCGCCGCTGGTGCGCGATGGCCGGGCGCGCGGCCTGGCCGTGACCACGCCGCGGCGTTCGCAATTGCTGCCGGATCTACCAACCCTTCAGGAAGCGGGTGTGGCAGGCTACGCTGCTTCATCCTGGCAGGCGCTTTATGCGCCGGCAGGCACACAAGCTGACATCATCACCACGCTTTCAACGGCAGTGACGGCAGTGCTGAATGATCCTGCCATTCGTCAGCGCTTCGCCGATGCCGGTGTGGACCCGCTGCCAAATGATCCCGCCGCGTCCGCGCGCTTCATTCGCGCTGAGACCGACAAATGGGTGCCGATCCTGCGCGCGACAGGCGCGAAGCCGGGCTGAATTCAGTCGGTATCAGCGGCGGCGAATTGGATCAGGACTTGCCCTTCACGCACGGTTTCACCAACGCGGCAGGAAATGGTTTCGATCCTGCCGGCGCGCGGTGCGGTCAGGCGAAACACGGTCTTCATCGCCTCCAGCACCACCAACACATCACCGCGTGGGACTTCCTGGCCTTCGCTGGCCAATAGCTGCGTGACTTGTCCGGGCAGGGGTGCCAGCAGCCGGTCATCGCCGCCTTCTTCCTCACCAGCGCGCGCGATGGGATCAGGCAGGCGGAAGCGCCAGCTTTGCGCGGCATGGCGCAGGCTGATCGCCTCACCCGCGCGATGGATGGAAGCGGAAAGCCGCATGCCATCCAGCAGCGCGTGAATGCGGCCATTATCAAGCTTGGCGTGCCGCGCGATGATTTCCGTATCGCCTGCCGTGATGCGCCAACCATCCGCGGCGGGCGAAAGCGTGATGACATGCACAGCATCTTCAAGATGAAAATCAAAAACGCGGGATGGCCGCGTATTGACCCACCAATGATCGGTCGCATGCCAGGGTGAATGCCGGTCAGCGCTGTTCACCGCTTGCGCCTGCGCGGCTTCCTCTTCCAAGGCGAGCACACCAAGCGCGGCCAAGGCCAGCGTTTGCGCGGAAGGGTGCAGCTTCGGTGTCAGCAATGTTTCAGCGTTGCGCCCAATAAAGCTCGTATCAATGCCGCCCGCAGCGAAATCAGGATGCGCCAGAATGCGGTCCAGCATATCAAGATTATGCGCAACGCCGATGATATCCGAATGCGCCAGGCCAGCACGCGACCCCGCAATCGCTTCTGCTCGACTGGGTGCATGGGCGATCATCTTCGCCACCATGGCATCATAATGAATGCTGATGCGATCGCCGGCGACAAAGCCGGAATCAACGCGCAAGCCTTGTTCGGCAAGCCGGAAGACCTGAAGCGCGCCGATGGAAGGCGCGAAATCCCGCGCCGGGTCTTCAGCGTAAAGGCGAAGTTCCATCGCATGGCCTTGGGCGCGGATATCTTTTTGCTGCACCGGAAGTGTTTCGCCGGCAGCCACGCGCAATTGCCATTCCACCAGATCAAACCCAGTGATGGCTTCCGTCACCGGATGTTCCACCTGCAGGCGCGTATTCATCTCCAGAAAATAGAAGCCGCCATCCTGCGCGATGAATTCCACCGTGCCGGCGCCTTGATATTGCACGGCCTTGGCGGCAGCGACGGCAGCGGCCCCCATGGCGTCGCGCATTTCAGCGCTGATGCCGGGTGCGGGGGCTTCCTCGATCACCTTCTGGTGGCGGCGCTGGGCGGAGCAATCGCGTTCGAACAAATGCACCGCATTGCCATGGCTATCGCCAAATACCTGCACTTCAATATGGCGCGGGCGTTCCAGATAGCGTTCGATCAGCACGCGATCATCACCAAAGGCCGAGGCGCCTTCCTGCCGCGCGGCACGCAGCGCATCCGCGAAATCGTTTGCAGCGCGCACGACACGCATGCCACGCCCGCCACCGCCGGCAACGGCCTTGATCACCAGCGGAAAGCCGATGCGCTGGGCTTCGCCCGCCAGGAAATCCGCATCCTGTTCCGTGCCGTGATAGCCAGGCAAAAGCGGCACGCCAGCCTTTTCCATCAGCGCCTTGGCCGAGCCCTTGGACCCCATGGCGCGCATGGCAGACGCGGATGGACCAACAAAGATGATCCCGGCCTCCGCGCAGGCTTCGGCAAAGGCCGGGTTTTCCGACAGAAACCCATAGCCCGGATGGATCGCATCCGCCCCCGCACGCTTCGCAGCAGCGATAATCGCGGGGATGCTCAAATAGCTCTCACGCGCCGGCGCAGCGCCGATATGGATGGCCTCGTCAGCCATTTGCACATGCTGCGCGGTTTCGTCAGCGTCCGAGAATACCGCAATGCTGCGTAGCCCCATGCGGCGCGCGGTACGGATGATGCGGCAGGCGATTTCGCCACGATTGGCGATCAGCAGGTTCTGGAACATGGCTGCCCCCTACATCCGGAACACGCCGAAGCGTGTCTGTTCAATGGGTGCATTGCAGGCAATGGCGAGTGACAACCCCAAAATGCGTCGCGTATCAGCCGGGTTGATGATGCCATCATCCCAGAGCCGCGCGCTGGCGTAATAGGGGTGGCCTTCGGTTTCGTATTTCGCGCGGATCGGGGCTTTGAAAGCCTCTTCCTCCTCAGCCGGCCATGGTTTGCCTTGCGCTTCCATATTGTCGCGCCGGAGTTGCGCCAGCACACTCGCCGCCTGTTCGCCGCCCATGACGGAAATGCGCGCATTGGGCCACATGAACATGAAGCGTGGATCATAAGCGCGCCCGCACATACCGTAATTGCCGGCGCCATAGCTGCCGCCAATCACCACGGTGAATTTGGGCACGCCCGCAGTCGCAACCGCTGTCACCAGCTTCGCGCCATCCCGCGCAATGCCACCCGCTTCATATTTCCGCCCAACCATGAAGCCCGAGATATTCTGCAAGAACAGCAGGGGAATGCCACGCTGGCAGCAGAGTTCAATGAAATGTGCACCCTTCAGCGCGGATTCCGAAAAAAGGATGCCATTATTGGCAAGGATGCCGATGGGATAGCCATGGATATGCGCGAAGCCGCACACCAAAGTGGTGCCATAAAGCCGCTTGAATTCATCAAACTCACTGCCATCCACCAGGCGCGCAATCACTTCCCGCACATCATAGGGGGCGCGGATATCGGCGGGCACGACGCCGAGCAATTCGCGCTCATCATAAAGCGGCGCGCGGGGGGCGCGCAGCGCCAATTGCGGCGCAATCCGCGGCCCGAGCCCGACCACGATGCGGCGGCAAATCGCGAGCGCATGGCGATCATCCTGCGCATAATGATCAACCACGCCGGATTGGCGCGCATGCACATCGGCACCGCCCAATTCCTCGGCGGTCACAACCTCACCGGTGGCGGCGCGCACCAAGGGCGGGCCGCCCAGGAAGATGGTGCCTTGCTGGCGAACGATGATGCTTTCATCCGACATGGCGGGCACATAGGCGCCGCCCGCGGTGCAGCTTCCCATCACCACCGCGATTTGCGGAATGCCTTCCGCCGACATATTCGCCTGATTGAAGAAGATGCGGCCGAAATGCTCACGGTCGGGGAAAATCTCGTCTTGCTGCGGCAGAAAGGCGCCGCCGGAATCCACCAGATAAATGCAAGGCAGCCGATTGGCACGAGCGATTTCCTGCGCGCGGACATGCTTCTTCACCGTCATCGGAAAATAAGTGCCGCCCTTCACCGTGGCATCATTGGCGATGATCACACATTCGCGCCCTGATACACGCCCAATGCCGGAAATAATGCCGGCGCATGGCACTTCCCCACCATAAAGCCCATAGGCGGCCAGCTGCGACAGCTCCAGAAAAGGCGAGCCCGGATCGATCAGTGCGCGCACGCGTTCGCGTGGCAGTAGCTTATTGCGCGCAAGATGCTTGTCCCGCGCGCCTTTGCCGCCGCCCTGTTCCGCTGCGGCGATGGTCTTCTCCAAATCCGCCACCAGCGCCGCCATGGCAGCGGCGTTGGCAGCAAAGCTTTCACTGCCCGTATCGAGCGTGCTGCGCAGAATACTCATGCGGTTTCGCGGAATAATTCCCGCCCGATCAGCATGCGTCGGATTTCCGATGTGCCGGCGCCAATCTCATAAAGCTTGGCGTCACGCAGCAGCCGGCCGGTCGCGTAATCATTGATATAGCCATTGCCGCCGAGGCACTGAATGGCTTCCA
>JADCFP010000087.1 GCA_020249465.1 Roseomonas sp.
CACGGCGCAGGGTTCTCCAGACGACATCGCGCGCTATCGCGCCGCCTCGGCCTACTCAGCCGAAACAGGGGGCCTGCATCTTCTCGTGATGAAGGACGGCAGCGTCGTTTTCGAGCAGGGTGTCGAAGGAAGCGCGGCCGGTCGAGCCTACCAGATCGCTTCGGGAACGAAGAGCTTCTGGGGACCAGCCGCCGCTGTCGCGATGGCACAAGGCCTCTTCACCCTCGATGAAAGGGTCGCTGACACGATCAGCGAGTGGCAGGGCGACCCGCGCAAGTCGCGCATCACGGTCCGCCACCTCCTCAGCTTTTCCAGCGGGCTTGAAGCCCCTCGCCGCCTCTGGGCCGACAAAACCGTCGAGAACAAGGGCGCCTTCGCGATCGCACAGAAAGCTGTCGCCGACCCGGGGACGCAATTCGCCTATAGCGAGGTGCACCTTTACGCATTCAGCGAATTCATGCGCCGCAAACTTGCAGCGCGTCTCGGGGGTCCCAGTTCAGCATTCGCCTTTCTGAAGGAGACCATCCTCGATCCGATTGGATTGACCCCGACACGCTGGGCGACCGAGCGAAACGGCGAGCCGGCCATGGGCCATGGCGCCGTGCTGACCGCACGCGAATGGGCTAAGCTCGGTGAACTCATTCGCCTGGGCGGCACCTGGAATGGGAAGCAGCTGGTTCGACCAGATCTGCTCGCTGCATGCTTCAGCAGTTCCAGCGCGAACCAGGCCTATGGCTTGACGTGGTGGCTGAACAAGGCTTCGCTTAACCCGGCCGCGACTGCAGACGATGCCGGCGCAGTCCGGCGCCGATCAACCGAACGCATCAGCGCCGATGGCATCTGGCCCGGCCAGGCACCCGATATTGTCATGGCCGCTGGCGCAGGGCAGCAGCGGCTTTACGTCTGGCCGTCACGCGGACTCGTCATCGTCCGCTATTCCAACGCCGACATGGCCGCCGCCGTGATGAGCGGCGACTACTCTCGCATGAACTTTAGCTTTGAAGACAAGCGCTTCTTCGAGCTGCTGACCGGTGTGAGGTGAGCTCGCCTGACCACGCAGCACCAAGGACCGGTCTTCCAGCAAAACGCACCGGCGCTAGCTTCGTCGCCTCCTCGCCGACAAGCACCAAGCCCAGCCAAACTTCCTCCCCTTTGCAGCGCCTGACGGCACTGCAAACGTCGTCCCTCACGAAGCGAGAGAGAGTGCCGGCAGCGAAACACGATTGCCAACAGGCAGGTCGCTACCCGCGCGCCGTACCCACAGAGAAACGTTGCACCACACCCAGCCACCGCCTTTCGCTGAGCAAGCTCGACGCTCCGCCCGAGCTGTCCGCCGCTATCCGCTTCGACGCCTGGCTGCGCGACGAGGCCTTGCGCACTGGCGGGTCGTGCGAATAGGAATTTCAAAAGACGTTTTCCGCACGCCGGCACTGTATTCCCCGTACTCCGAGCGGTCAACCACGCGCTCACGGGCGAGGAGCACCCTCTCGCAGTGACTATGCGAACACAGCATCGGCCCGAATCGGCGTTCACCCGCCGCGCTTTGACGCCCTCACGCGACAGCGGGCCGAACACGCCCGTCGGTTCTGCCGCAGAACCGTCGCTTTGCTCTCGGGTCAGGCTGCGTGGTTGAGCGAAAGCTCCCGCGCCGGTGCGCGCGGCGGCGCCCGCGCGGCCAAGCCCAGGTGCGTGAGGATCCTCACGATCACCACCGGCTCTTCGATCGCGGCGATGATCTTCAGTTGTCCGCCGCACGCGCAGCGCTCGTCGTCGATGTCGAACACGCGCTTGAGCAGTCGTGCCCAGCTCATCCGTGCCGCTTGGCCATGTGTGTGCTCGTGCGCCGATGCGCTGCCCTTCTGCGCGGGTTGCGCGATGACCGCCGCACGCAGCTTCGCGTTCGGTGCGAGCACCCCGTGAAAGCGGATCAGGTGCAGCCGCGGGCGTGGCACCAGCGCGGCGAGGCGTTGCATGAACTCCTGCGGCTGCATGACGATATGGGTCGTGCCGTCGCGATACGGGCTCTTCAGTCGCAACACGACCTGCCCCTTGCCATTGCGGCTCAGTCGCTCGTCGGCGAGTGCGGGGCGGGTGATGTACCGGCATAGTCGTTCGAGTTCGCCGCGCTGGTCCGCCGCACAGCGAACCGCGGCGTCCAGACTGAAGCCGTGCGCATCGGCGCACAGCACTTTCCTGGGCTTCTCGTCCTGTCCGGCCACCGTGCGCAAGCTCAGCACCTTCTGGCCAGCCCGCGGACCGAAGGCGACGCGATAAGTGCATGAGGCCGCCTGCAGTGACGCCAACGGACGATCCGTATCCGTGCCCGCCAGGTAGGTCATGCCCTGCTCCTCGACCAGATGGCCTGTGCGCGTCAGCAGCTTCATCAGCCGTGCGACGATCTGGTCGAGCAGGCCCTTGAGTTCATCGTCGGTGGGGGCACGCGCCTCCTGGAAGAGGGGTGTCACCAACCGGCATATTCAGGCCACTCGATTTTCGGCATATTCAGGCCAGTACGCTGCCGTCACGAGCATCTCGTAGCGGGTTAATCTTGGTTGGATTTGGCCGTCTTGGCAAGGCTTCGGGGTCGAGCGCTCGGGGCGAGCTTGGGCGCGCGGAATGACTGCCCGTCGAGCGTGAGGCAGTAGGCGTTGTGGCGCAGCCGATCCAGGGTTGCGGCGGCCAGCAGGCGGTTGGTGGGGAAGGCCTGATCCCACTCGGGGAAGTCGAGGTTGCTGGTGACGATGGTGGCGGCGGTCTCGTAGCGTTCGGCGATGAGGTCATGCAGGTCTTCGTCGGCGGGCGTACGCAGGGGCTTCAAGCCGAAGTCGTCGATGATGAGCAGGGGCACGCGGGCGAATGCCGCGAGGCGACGCTCGTAGCCGCCGTTGGCACGAGCGGCGTTGAGGCTGGCGGTGAGCTGGGCGCAGGTGGTGAAGACGGTATCCACGCCCTGGCGGATTGCGCACTGGCCAAGGGCCTGAGCCAGATGGCTCTTGCCGGTGCCGCTGGGCCCCACGATGAGAATCGGTGCGCGTTCGGCGAGGTAGCGTCCGGCCGCCAGGTCGTTCACGAGCGTGCGGTTGAGCGCGGGCAGGCGCTCGAAGTCGAATTGCTCGAGCGTCTTGGTGGTGCGGAAGTTCGCACGGCGCTGCCGCAGACTGAATTTCTTCTGCTCGCGCCGAGCCACTTCGTCGCCGATGAGGGCAGCCAGGAAGTCCACGTAGGGCATCTTGCCGGCGATGGCCTGCCGGTTACGCTCGTCGAGCGAATCGAGGATGCCCGAGAGGCGAAGCAGCTTCAGTTGCGGGGCGAGTTCGGGTGCGGGGTTCATTCAGGGTTCACTCCGGGGTTGTTGCAGCCGGCCGGGCTGCGCGGTGAAGAGGTCGTGCGCGTTGCGAGCGAAGCGTGCCGCGGCGGCGTAGGCGAGGGCTGGGGCGGTGGGGGGAAGGAGCAGGCGGTCGTGACCGCCGGCGAGGATGTTCTTCACCGAGCGGTACTGCACCGAGTCGAAGGCCAGGGCACGGGCGCAGGCGGCTTCGAGCCGGGCGGGCCCGTAGGTGTGTTCCAGGCGCAGCACGTTCTGGGCGCTGCGCAGCCGCTCCAGGATGGCGTCGGTGAGCAAGGCTTCCACCAGCGCGGCGCAGGCGGGGCCCACCGCGCTCGCCCTGCTCAGGCAGTACTCGCGGTCGTGGGCGAGGAAGGCCACGGCATCGGGCGGCAGGTGGTCGCGCACCGTGATGCGCTCGCCCCGGCGCTGCGCGCGCCGATGGGTATGCAGGTGCTCGTGCTGATGGAAGATCGCCACCGAGCAGTCGCTCACCCGCACCCACAGGCGCTGGCCCACCAGCCGGAACGGCGCCGAGTAGTAGGCATTGCCGAGCTTCAGGTGACAGTCGCGGTGAAGGGCGGCCCGGTGCCAGGTGCCCAGATCCGGGGCGAGGGCCGGCAGCGGCAGCAGCGCGTCGCGCTCGATCACGAACAGATCCAGCGGGGCCTTGCGCGTGGTGCCGTGGATGCGCCTGCCAGCGTCGTTCATCACCCAGTGGCGAGCCTGCGCGTTCAGATCGGCGATATCGCGGATCTCGCGCAGCGGCAGGAAGCCGCGCTTGACGAACTTCACCCCGGCCTCGACGATGCCCTTCTTCTGCGGGTCTTGAGGCGGGCACGGGTCGATCTTGAACCCGTAGCCCAGAGCGCACTCGCCGTAGGCGCGCTGCACCAGCGGATCGCTTGCGCAGGCGCGGGTGATGGCGCACTTGGCGTTGTCGATGATCAGGCGCTGGGGTACGGCACCGAACCACTCGAAGGCGCGCCGATGGCAGCCCAGCCAGGTGGCCACCGACTGGTCCCAGACGAACTCGACGTACTGGTGGCGGCTGAAGCACAGCGTCATCACGAACGCCCAGGTGCGCCGCTCCACACCGTCGGGATCGCGCAGCATCGGCCCGGCGCCGAAGTCGACCTGGGCGGCTTCCCCTGGTGCGAAGTGCAGTCGCACCGTCGCCTCGGGCGGTTGCGCGCCCCGGATGCCGGCGATCATGCGATACACCGCCGAGTAGCTGCCCGTGTAGCCGTGGTTGCGCTTGAGCGCGGCGTGGATGGTGGTGCCCTGAACGCCTTCTTCCAGCCAGGCGCTCACCAGCGCGCGCCACGGCTCCACGCTGCTCACCGTGCTGGCTGCGCGCCGCGCCGGCGCGAGCAACGCCACCAGCTCGGC
>JADCFP010000088.1 GCA_020249465.1 Roseomonas sp.
AGCCCATTGAGCGTGTTGAAATCATCACCGGCATTCAGCGCCGTCGGCGCTATACTGCCGAGGAAAAGGTCCGGCTGGTCGAACAGACCATGCAGCCTGGCATGACGGTCTCAGCCGTTGCCCGGCTTTATGGCGTCGCCCCGAGCCTGCTGTTCCAATGGAGGCGCCGCATGAGCGAAGGTGGGCAAGAAGCCGTCAGGGCCGATGAGGAGGTCGTTCCCCTGAGCCGCGTCCGCGAGCTTGAAAACCGGGTCCGCGAACTGGAACGCCTGCTCGGCCGCAAGACCATGGAAACCGAGATCCTGCGCGAGGCCCTGGAAGCCGCACGCCCAAAAAAACAAGCGTGGCACTTGCCATCGCCGCCTCGGGACGCTTCCCGGTGAAGGCCGTGGCTGAGACGCTCGGTGTGGCCAGGTACAATCTGGCCGAGCAACTGTGGTCCTGTCACGCATTTATGCCGCTCTGATTTCTCGTTTAGGCCGCTTGGCGTTCGAAAGCCAGGGGGCTTTTGCCTCCCAACGCTGAATGCCTGCGGCGCGGGTTATAGAAGCCGTTGATGTATTGAAAGATGCTGGTTTTGGCTTGGCGACGGGTTTCCCACGTCCGGCGCCAGAGCAGCTCGGCCTTCATGGTCTTGAAGAACGTCTCGACAATGGCGTTGTCATAGCAATTGCCCTTCCCGCTCATTGACGACTGCAACCCATATTCGCGCAGAATTTTCTGGTAGTCGTGCGAACAGTACTGGCTGCCACGGTCGCTATGGAAAATGCAGCCCCGCGGCGGGGACCGGAGCGCAATGGCCATTTTCAGTGCACGGATCGCCAGATCGCGTTTCAGGCGATCACTGACGGCCCAGCCGATGACGCGCCGGGAGTGAAGGTCCAAGATCACCGCCAGATAGAGCCAGCCTTCCCGGGTCCAGATATAGCTGATGTCACCCGCCCATTTCTGATTGGGTTGATCGGCAGTGAAATCGCGCTCCAGCAGGTTCGGCGCGATGTTGAACGTGTTATCGCTGTCTGTCGTCGCCTTGAATTTACGCGTTCTTTCAACGACAATTCCATTGTCGCGCATCAGCCTCCCAACACGCCGATGCCCCACTTCAACCCCAACTTCCTTCAGTTCTTCGGTCATTCGCGGGCGGCCGTAGCTCCCCAGGCTCAGGCGTGATTGCTCCTTAATATGGGCCAGAACCACCATGTCCATGCGTTGCCTGGGGCTGGCAGGGCGCTTGCGGAAGGCCCGCAAGCCACGTGCGCTGACATTCATCACGCGGCACAGCCGATCGATCGGAAAGGCCCCACGCTGTTCTTCGACGAACCTGAACCTCACGGCTTTTGGCTCGCGAAGAACTGGGGGGCTTTTTTTAGGATGTCCCTCTCCTCCTTCAGGATACGGACCTCACGACGAAGTCGTTCATTCTCCCGGGCAAGCTCGCGGTCCTCGGCAGAGACCACACCCGTGTCGCGGTGCGCGCTCACCCATTTGTTCAAGGTCGAAAAGCCAACCCCCAGATCATCCGCAACCTGGCGCCGCGAAAGCCCGCTGGTCAGCGCTATCCGCACCGCTTCTTTGCGAAATTCATCCGTCCGGCCTGTGCTCATGGCTCATCTCCTTTGCTGCACAATATGTGATCAGAGGAGCGGCACAAAACCGTGACAGGACCAAGCCGGATGCCTGATCCGTATTACGCCACCCCGGCATGGCGCGCCCTTCGCGCCGATGTATTGCGCCGGGACGGATACCGCTGCGCCGTGACGGGATGCGCCAGCCGTGCCACCCATGCCGATCATATCAAGCCGCTCAAGCCGCGCTGGGATGGGGGGGCGGAGGCAATCTCTAGCGCTTTTGGGGGCAGAACCGTATGGGGCTCGATTTCGGCAACCTTTCCCGATTTGGGGGGTAGGGGGGGGCTAAATCTCTAGGCCGATTGGGGGCAGAACCGCATGGGGCCCTCCCGCACAGCGCCGCGAAATGAAAACAAGGGGGGAAACTGCCCGCCAAGGATCGAGCTCCCCCTACCGGGCGCCGAGTGTGGGGGACAGTGTGGGGGCTGGCGCCGAGCCGTGGCGAAAACCCTTTAACATCATATACATAGATAGGGTTAATGGCGTCCCGTACGGGATTCGAACCCGTGCTGCCAACGTGAAAGGCTGGTGTCCTAGGCCTCTAGACGAACGGGACAAGGCCTGAAGCCGCGCTCAATAGCCTCAGTTGCGCCTTGCGCCTAGCCCCCCCAGCCCATTTATCGCCCTGACTTGCCAGAAAATGCCCTTCCGGCTTGTTTGGGGCTCATGCAAAGCTCTGGCGTCCCACATGTCTGAAAGCCCATGCCGGCTCTATCTCATCACCCCGCAGCGGCTTGACCCGCTGGTCTTTCGCGATTCCCTGGCTGCGGCGCTTGATGCCGGCGATGTCGCCTGCGTTCAGCTTCGCCTGAAAGACGCATCAGAAGATGACATTGCGCGCGCCACGGAAATCCTGATGCCCATTGCTGCTACGCGGGATGTCGCGTTTCTGTTGAATGACAATGCCGCGCTCGCCGCCAAGCTCGGCTGCGATGGCGCGCATCTTGGCCAGGCTGATGGCAATCACGCCGAAGCGCGCCGGCTGCTCGCGGGCCGTGTTCTTGGCATCACCTGCCACGACTCTCGTCACCTCGCGATGGAAGCAGGCGAATTGGGTGCCGATTACGTTGCCTTCGGTGCCTTCTTCCCGACCGAGACCAAGGAAACGATCCACCGCGCCGCGCCCGATATCCTGGCCTGGTGGCATGAGATGTTCGAAATCCCATCCGTCGCCATCGGGGGAATCACGGCCAATAATTGTGCGCCGCTCGTGCAAGCGGGGGCGGATTTCCTTGCGGTGATCGGTGCTGTCTGGAACCATCCTCAAGGACCGGCAATGGGTGTGCGCACCATGAATGCGGCGATTGCAGGCGCGCTTGGTAATGTCAGTGGCCTTGTCCCTCAAAAACCCGATACGCGCCATATGTAAGCGCAACGCATGGGGGTGATCAGGGCCCAATCAGGGTCGTCAAACCATCACTATCTTGCGATCGCCCCGCTCACGCTTGATGCGGGCGAATCTTCTGCCCGCGCTTGTTTCTGCGCGTGACCAGTCGCCACAATTATAAGGGGGTGTGCCGAAGCCAAGACCATTCACCCGCCGATCAGGTGATTGGTCCGAAAAGACCTTTACCCAGGATGAACAGAGACAGCCCCAACAGGCCCCTTACAATTTCTTCCGCAACCACACCCGCGCATGGCCTGCCGGCATGCCTTCCAGCTTGCCGAATTCCACATAGCCATTGCGCTTCCAAAAGCCCGGCGCCTGGAAGCTGAAAGTATCCGTATAGGCATTGGTGCAGCCGCGTTCGCGGCCAATGGCTTCAGCGCGGCGCAGCAATTCCTCACCAATGCCACGCCGGCGCATGCCGCGTTCCAGGTAAAGCCAATCAATGAACAGCCAGCCCCAGAAGGTCAGGCCCAATAAGCCGCCCAGCGTCTTTCCATCGGTATCCTGCACCAAAAGCGTGACCGGTTCCCGGTCATAAGGCCCGCCGGTTTCCTGGTTGAAATTATGCAGGCCGCGCTGAATGGCGGCCACGGCTTCGAATTCCGGCGCGGCATCCTCAACAATCTGAATGCCGTCCTTGAGTATAATGCTCATCCCGCAAGGCGCCCAAAGCCGGAGGATGCCACCACAATCAAACCCATGATCAAATTCATCAAGACCAGCTTTCTGATGCTTTCCAGGGCACGCGCTGCACCCGGCTTGTCGCCTGCCGCCATGGCGCGGCGCATGGCGCCCCAAGGGCCAAAGAATAGCGCAAGAAAGATCAATCCCATAATCAGCCCCAGCAGATGCATCAGATGCAGGCTCCATCGCGCGCCGGACCATCCGCCATGCCACAGGAAGAACAAGGCCCAGCCGGTCAGCAGCACGATGGGCATGGCATGCCACACAATCAGAAAGAAACGCCTAAAGGCGGCTTGCGCGAGTGCCAAGCGTTCTGGCGCTTGCAGCACCTCATGCGCGGCCGGGCGCAGCACCAAAAGCGCGAAGGCCATGCCGCCCACCCAAAGCACGGCGCCGAGCAAATGCAGCGCGAGCAATAGATTACCCATGATCAAACACCTTTCTTGCGGATGGCTTCCAGCGCCGCCGCAAGCGCGCGCGCTTCCGCTGCCGCCGGCCCGCGCGGTGAGGCTTCCACGACGCCAAGCCCGGACATGAAGGCCTGGGCATAGGCGGTGCGATTGCCAAGCGTGGTTTCCAGCAAAGGCAGCTTGCGGTCGCGGATTTGGCCTTCAATATCGTCGCGCAGCTTGCCCGAGGCAGGGGCGCGGTTCAGGAGTAGCCGGAAGGGACGCCTTTCCTGCTTGGCGATATCAAGCGTCGCATCCATGGACCAAAGATCCGCCGCCGAGGGCTGCAAGGGCACCAGCACCAGATCAGCGCCGCGAATGGCAAGCTTGGCATCCGTGTCATCATGCGGCGCCGTGTCCAGCAGCACGAAATCCTGATCGCGCCGCAGCCTTTCCAGCGTGGCGGGCAGGCGCCAACCGGTTGGGGCCTCAAAATGCAAAGTATGCGCCTTTTTGCTGACGCCTCGCTGCTGGTCCCAGCGCGCCAGGCTGCGCTGCGGGTCTATATCCAAAAGTCCGACACGATGGCCCGATTCCGCGAGCGCGGTGGCCAGATTGGCCGCCACGGTGGATTTGCCGGCGCCGCCCTTGCGCTGGGCGATGGCGATCACGAAGGCCATGCACGACTCCTGTTTCCTCGCGCCTTGTATAGCAGCTTGGGGGCCAGCTTGATCCAGCCCATATGGTCGGCGCGCGGATCCGCTATAAATGCCGCATGGCGCGCCCTTACCCGACCGAATTGCTGACCCCTGCTGAAATGGCACGCGCCGATGTGGCGGCGCTGGCCGCTGGTGTGGCCACGGAAACCCTGATGGAAGCGGCGGGGCGGGCCGTGGCACGGGCCATCCTTGCCCGCTTCCGCCCCTGCCGGACGCTGGTGCTGGCCGGCCCCGGCAATAATGGCGGCGATGGCTATGTCGCCGCGCGTTACCTGGAACAGGCGGGTTGGCCCGTTGCGGTGGCGGCGCTTGCGCCCCCCAATCCCAGCACGGCACCCGCTGCGGCGGCAGCGCGCTGGCGGGGACCCATGGTTGGGTTCGTTGAGGCCGAGGCCGCGCGTGCCGGGCTGGTGGTTGATGCGCTGTTTGGCGCGGGCCTGACACGCCCCTTGGCGCCCGAGGTTACCCAAGTGCTGCGCGCAGTCGAGGCCCCTTTGGTGGCGGTGGATGTGCCGTCAGGCCTGGATGGCGCAACCGGGCAGGTACTGGGTTATTCCCCGCAAGCGGCACTCACCATCAGCTTCTTTCGCTTGAAGCCAGGGCATTTCTTGCTGCCGGGTCGCGCGCTTTGCGGCGAGACCGTGCTGGCTGATATCGGTTTGCCCAAGGCGGTTTTGCAGGACATCGCGCCGCGCTGCTGGCGCAATCATCCTTCGCTTTGGGCGCTGCCATCGCTTGACCTCAGTGCGCATAAATACAGACGCGGGCATCTGACCATCCTGGCGGGCGCTTCCATGCCCGGTGCGGCACGCCTGGCGGCATCCGCGGCGCGGCGACTTGGCGCGGGGCTGGTCACGCTGCATGGCGAAAACCTGGAACTGGCCGCGATGCTGCGCGCCGATGCGCCCGGCCAATTGGTGAGTGATGCAACGCTGGACGCGCTGCTGGCGGATGTGCGGCGCAAGGTCTGGCTCGCGGGTCCTGGGCTTTTGCCGCATGAGGCAACGCGCAATGCCATCCGCACGCTGATTGAAGCCGGCAAAACGCTGGTCGCCGATGCCGGCGCCTTGATGGCGGCTGCCGAAGCACCCGATCTGCTGCGTGGCGCTGCGGTCATCACGCCCCATGCAGGCGAATTTGTGCGGCTATTTGGCGCGCCGGGCGCGGATCGGCTTGCTGCCACACGCGCCGCCGCCACGCGGCTTGGCGTGGTTGTCGTGCTGAAAGGCCCGGATAGCATCATCGCTGGCCCGGATGGCCGCGTGATCATAAATGAAAATGCGCCGCCTTCCCTCGCCACCGCCGGCACGGGCGATATTCTGGCAGGCGCCATCGCTGCCTTGCTTGCGCAGGGCATGGCACCATTTGAAGGGGCTGCCGCTGGCGTTTGGCTGCATGGCGCCGGCGCTGCCGCTGGCCCGCCCGGTTTGATCGCCGAGGATTTACCCGCCCTCATGGCCGCAGCACGGCAAACGCTGCCCAAGTGAAACTGATCAAGCGCGCCCAATTAACGCAAAAATACTTTGATTTTTTAACCAATCTTTCGATAGGCTTCCCCGTGAAGGGGTTCGGGTGACATGTCCGATATCGCCACTGAAGCCGGGCTGATGGATCGCGCCATGCGCCGCGTGGCATCGCTCTGGCGTGATCTCGCCTGGGTCGTGCAGCGCAGCCCGCAACCCGCCAATGATTTTGCCGAGGAATTTCGCGCCTGCCTGGAAGCGCGTGGTGGGGAGGTCTCCGCGCGCAACCGTGCTGCCGCCCTGGCTGAGCGTTATCGCGGCCTGGATGAGGCGGGGCGGCTTGGCTTCCTCGGTGCCCTTGCGGCCTTTGATTCCGATGGCATTGCCGTGACGCATGCCATTGAAAAATTGAGCGCGGCTCCAGATGCGGCCTTGCGTGCCATCGCCCTTGCCGGGTTGCGCCGCGCCTTGGAACCGCCGCGCCTTAAGCTGCTCACCGCCTTTGCCGCCATTCCGGATGGGGTGAAGTTTCTGGTGGAAATGCGCGCGGAATTGCTCCGCCTCAAGGATCACGAAGCACCCTTGCAGGCCCTGGAGACGGATCTGAAAGGCCTGCTCGCTTCCTGGTTCGATGTCGGCTTTCTGGAATTGCGCGCGATTGACTGGAAATCGCCCGCAGCTTTGCTTGAAAAGCTGGTGCAATATGAAGCGGTGCATCGCATCCGTACCTGGCGCGATTTGCGCAATCGGCTTGATTCGGACCGCCGCTGCTACGCCTTCTTCCATCCGCGCATGCCGGATGAACCGCTGATTTTCGTCGAGGTCGCGCTGGAACGCGGCATGGCTGCCAGTGTGCAAAAGCTGCTTGATGAAAAGGCGCCGTTGCAGGATGCCGGGCAGGCGGATACGGCTGTGTTCTATTCCATCAACAATTGCCAGCGCGGCTTGGATGGCATTTCCTTTGGCAATTTCCTGATCAAGCGCGTGGTGGAATTGCTCGCCGCGGAATTCCCGAAGCTCAAGACCTTTTGCACGCTTTCCCCCATGCCGGGCTTTCGCGCCTGGCTAGAGAAAAGCGCACGGGATGGCGTGGCACTGCTGACCGCCGAGGAAGAGGCAACCCTGACCGCCGCCATGGGCAATGGCATGGCGCTTGATTTCGCCAAGCTCATCACGGACCGCGCCTGGCTCAAGCAGGAAGCGCTCGCCCGCGCCATGGCCCCCATTCTGATCCGGCTTGGCGCGCGATATCTTATCAAGGAAGCGCCGTCTGGCAGGGCAGGGCGCGCGCTTGATCCCGTGGCACATTTTCACCTCTCCAACGGGGCGCGCGTCGAAAGGCTCAATTGGCGCGCTGATGTCTCAGAGAATGGTCTTCGCCAATCCTGCGGCCTGATGGTGAATTACCTCTATGACCCGGCCTCCATCGAGGAAAATCACGAAGCCTATGTGGGGGAGGGGCAGCGCGCGGCCTCGGGCGGGCTGAAGCGACTGATCCGGGCCTGATTTGCCCCTTCCTTCGGCGCGGGCAAAGCGCCATATTCCAGGCAGGTTGTCGGGGGAGCGGATCATGACAGTGCAGGGCAAGGGCAAGGCGCGCCATCTGCCGGGCAGCGCGCGGCGGATCGAAATCCTCCATGCGCTGGAGAGGAAGTTGCTCTGGCTATCTTCCTGGATGATCCACCACGCGAATCACATCCGGCCCAATCGGGATGGGCTGAAGGTGGGCGGGCATCAGGCGTCTTGCGCTTCCTGCATTTCCATCCTGACCGCGCTTTACTTCGATATTCTGAAACCCGCCGATCGCGTGGCCGTGAAGCCGCATGCCGGGCCAGTGTTTCACGCCATCAATTACCTGCTGGGCCGGCAAAGCCGCGATAAGCTGGAAACGCTACGGCAATTCCGCGGCATCCAGCCCTATCCCTCCCGCACCAAGGACGGGGCGGAGGTCGATTTCTCCACCGGCTCGGTTGGGCTTGGCGTCGCACTCGCCTCCTTCGGCTCGCTGGTGCAGGATTATGTGCATCTGCACCGCATGGCGCCCGAGGGGATTCCACCTGGCCGGCATGTCGCCGTGGTCGGCGATGCCGAATTGGATGAGGGCAATATCTACGAAGCCCTGTTGGAAGGCTGGAAGCACGATATCCGCAATGTCTGGTGGGTGGTGGATTACAACCGCCAATCCCTCGATTCCGTTGTGCCGGACAGGCTTTTTGGTCGGATCGAGGGCCTGTTCCGCGACATGGGCTGGAATGTTGTTACGCTCAAATATGGCCGCAAGCTGGAAGCGGCCTTTGCGCGGCCCGATGGCGATCAATTGCGCCGCTGGATTGATGATTGCCCAAACAGCCTCTACGCCGCGCTGACCTTCCAAGGGGGCGCCGCCTGGCGCGCCGCCATCCTGGCTGATCTTGGCCGCGTTCCCGGCATTCGCGCCATCATTGACCCGCTTTCGGATGATGAGCTTTCCGCGCTGATGACCAATCTCGGCGGGCATGACATCGAAACCCTGACCGAGGCCTTCCGCGCCCAGGATGCGGCAGGCGATCAGCCCACCTGTTTCATCGCCTATACCATCAAGGGCATGGGCCTGCCCTTTGCCGGGCATAAAGACAATCACGCCGGGCTGATGACGAAGGAGCAGATGGAAGGCTTCCGCGCCGCCATGCGTATTCGTCCCGGCCATGAATGGGATGAATTCGAAGGGCTGGATGTGCCAGAGGAAGAAGTACGCGACTTCCTGGCCAGCATTGATTTCGCCAAACCCTTGTCGCCCCAGGGCCGGTCCCTGCAATCCCCCGTGATCCATGTGCCGGAACGCTTCGCCGCGCCGCGCGTGCCGGCGGGGCGCAAGCACTCCACCCAGGCGGCCTTTGGCGAGATTCTGGCCGAGATCGGGCGCGGGCAGGGGGAGAATGCCGAACTCGCCAAGCGCATTGTCACCACCAGCCCGGATGTGACGGTTTCCACCAACCTTGGTCCCTGGGTGAACCGGCGCGGTATTTTTGACCGCCACAAGAAGAATGACGTATTCCGCGATGCGAAGCTCGCTTCCGCGCAGCGCTGGGGCATGTCGCCGGAAGGCCAGCATGTGGAATTGGGCATTGCGGAACAGAATTTGTTTCTGCTGCTGGCGGGGCTGGGCTTGGCGGATCGCCTTTATGGTGCGCGGCTTTTGCCGGTGGGCACGGTCTATGACCCCTTCGTCAATCGCGGCTTAGATGCGCTGATTTATGCCTGCTATCAGGATGCGCGGTTTCTTTTGGTTTCAACGCCTTCCGGCCTGACCTTGGCACCGGAAGGCGGCCAGCACCAAAGCGTCAATACGCCCTTGATCGGCATGGCGCAGGACAGGCTGGTGTCCTACGAACCGGCCCATGCGGATGAATTGGCGATCCTGATGCGCCATGCCTTCCATCACATGCAAAAGCCCGATGGCTCGGCGGTATGGCTCCGGCTTTCGACGCGCGGGTTGGAACAGCCGGAACGCAACCTTGATCCGGCGGCGGTGATTGCCGGCGCCTATTGGGTGGTGCCGCCCGCACCGGGGGCGAGTTTTGCGCTTGCCTATCAGGGCGCCCTGGCGCCCGAGGCCCTGGCCGCCTTCAACACCATCCGCGAAGACATCCCCGAAGCCGGGCTGCTCGCCATCACCAGTCCGGACAAGCTGCATACGGATTGGCTCGCGGCACGGCGCAAGGCGCGGGCGGGCTTTGGCGCGCCAAGCTGGATCGAAACCCTGCTGGAACCGCTTGCCCCCAATGCGGCCCTGGTCACGGTGCTGGATGGCCACCCTGCCGCCCATGCCTGGCTTGGGTCCGTCCGCGGGCAGAAGGTGGTGCCGCTGGGTGTGGACCGCTTCGGCCAGGCCGGCGATATCCCCGACCTCTATCACGAATATGGGCTGGATGAGGCCGCCATCCTGGATGCCTGCGCGCAGGCTTTGGTTTCTTGAAGCGGAAATGGCGTTACCTCACTTGGAAAGCGTGAAGGCATAGGCTAAAGCCCAGCCGCCGACCGCGGCGCGGCGCCGTCCGGCGCGGGCGTGGTGGAATTGGTAGACACGCCGGATTTAGGTTCCGGTGGCGCAAGCCTTGGGGGTTCGAGTCCCTTCGCCCGCACCAAAGCGCCGCCAGTGCCTTTTGTTTCTCTAACTTGGGATGGACGATCCTCCGATGCAGGTTAATGAGCTCGCGCATGAAGGTTTGAAGCGCGCCTATTCCGTGACACTTCCGGCCGGCGATATCGCCTCAAGCCGCGAAAAGCGGCTTGCCGAAATCGCCAAGACGGTTTCGCTGCCGGGCTTCCGCCCGGGCAAGGTGCCGCTTTCCATTGTGCGGCAGCGCTATGGCACCGCCGTGATGGGTGAAGTGCTGGAAGAATCCGTGAATGACGCGCAGCGCAAGCTGGTGGCGGATCGCGGCCTGAAGCCCGCCTTGCAGCCCAAGATCGAGGTGACGAATTTCGCCGAAGGTGCTGATCTTGAATTCCGCATGGAATTGGAAGTG